>JAAZVJ010000088.1 GCA_018623675.1 Synechococcus sp. HW_metabat.54
CATTGGGTTGGAGCTTGCTGCTGCTGGCCGTTGGTCTTGCTTTTGGTGCCGTGTTCTCAGCGCTGCTTGCACCTTCCGTTGGTTCAGTGCTCACGCCAGAGCAGCTTCAATCCATCCCTGCCCTGTTGTTGATGTGGGCGGGAGCGTTGATGTTGGCTTGAGCCCGCAGCAAAATCTCACTCCGTTGGCTGAGTTTCGGCAATCAAGGCCTTCAGCCCCGCTTCATCCACGTTGTAGACCTCGCTGCAGAAATGACAGGTGAGCTCAGCTCCGCCGTCTTCCTTCAGCATGTCTTCGAGTTCTTCCTTCCCCAGCATCTTTAAGGCCCCCAAGCTGCGCTCGTAGCTGCAGGGGCAAGAGAAGCGGATGGGCTGACTGGGTTCTCCGGCAGGAATCGGCTGGGGATCCAGATCGGGGAAGACGTCCTTCAGGAGCTCCTCGAGATTGTTCTCGCAGGCGGCCAAGCGACCGCTGAAGTCTTGAATTTCTCTGCAGCGTTCCTCAAGCAGGGCCACCAGCGCCGGTTCTTCAGCGGCTTTGGGTAGCACTTGCACAAGCAAAGCGCCGCTGCATTGCAGTCCATCGCTGTTGATTTTCTCGCCAACGAACACCGCTGACGGGGTTTGTTCCGAGTGGAGCAAATAAGACGCCACGTCTTCTCCGATGCCCCCTCGCACCAGCTCCACCGTGCTGCTGAACGGTTCTCCTTTGCCTTCGTCTCGCACAACGTGCAGGTATCCAGTGCCGGCGGCTTCAGCAAAATCAAAGCTGTAATGCCCTTCAGCATCTGCGATGGGATCCAGCTCAAGCGCTGGGTTGCCGACGTAACCGCGCACAGTGCCGTTCCGACCTGCATCCACCATCAGCCCCTTGATCGGCCCATCGGAGCCAAAGCGCAGGTTGACGCGCCCGTGAGTCACCTTCATGGAGCTGGCCAGCAGAAGGCCCGCCCCCATGGCCCGACCGAGCATCACGGTGGTGAGGTACGAGAGGCCGTGGCGACGGCGGGCCTCTCGGGTGGTTTCCGTGGTGGTGACGGCCACGAGTCGGATGCCGCCGCCGGCTGCGGTTGCCCGGACAAGGCGGTCACTCATGGAGGTCATTCAGCTGCGGCCAATGGTGACAGAGCACGGAGCTGCCCTGCCTGAAGTCGCCAATGGTCACAGTCCCAGTGCTGAAAAAGTTCCGGTTCGTGGGTGACCACCATCAGCACCTTGTCTCTCGCTAAGCCCGCCAACAGGGTGAGAACTTCATCGCGAACTGACCAGTCAAGCCCGGCTGTGGGCTCATCGAGCAGGAGTACGTCTGGTTCGCGAAGCAGCTGCACTGCCAGTGCCAAACGGCGTTGCTGACCACCACTGAGACGTTCAGGTGCCTGTTTGAGATCCACGGCGTTCAACCCCACCCGCCGTAGCGCCTGGTGCATGTGCTCGCTGCTCAGCCTGCGGTGCCCAAGCTTCAGTTCCTGGCTCACGTTGAGGCCAAGAAAATGACGTTCAGGAAATTGGAACAACACACCGCATAACCATCGCCGTTGCCGGCTCGTGAGCGGCTGCCCATTCCAGTGCACGCTGCCTTTGTTGGCTTTCGAGAGGCCACTGATCACCTCAATCAAACTGGTCTTGCCACTTCCACTGGCCCCTGAGATCAAGACCGGTCGACCGGGCTGCGCCCGCAGGCTCACGCCTTCCAAGACCGGTTGCTCCATGGTGGCCGGCTGGAAATGCAGCTCCCTCAGTTCAAGCATCGTGTGAAGGCTTTGCCAGTTGCTGGGATCCAGTGGTCACAGCTTGAACGATCAGTTCCCGCCTGCAGCGATGATGAACTGAAGATCGCACAAGCATGGACGTTCGTTTCCGCGAGGTTGACCCCTTTAATTGCTGGCTGTGGCTGCGTTTTTCGGATGTTCCCAGCCAGGGTGAACGCAACTATGTCGATGGTGTTTTCGACAGTTGGTATGTGATGGGACGTCTTGGTGGGTTCAATGCCGAGAACCTGCAAGCCCATGAAGCGGGCGAAGACCTCAGCTGGATGAGTTACGACAACGAAGCGGCCTCAGCTGCGATGCCTGCTCTCATGCACAACATGGGTCAGCTCGAATACAACCAGCAGTGGGGCCGTTGCTGGATTGATCTCGGTACAACTGATGCATTCGCTCTCGATGTGCTGATCAATGCACTGCGTCAGCTCGACAGCGACGTAGTGCAACTGGAGGAGTTGCTGGTGGGTGGTGAAAACGAGGATTGGCCCGCGGAAGAGCACCCCGACAGTGTCTTCCCTTCGATGAACTAGCTCCGTTCCATGGCGGAACTGCGTCGTCTGCTCATGGTTGAAGAGCGCCTACGGGGCGCTGCCGATGCGCTGCCGCTCACGGCTGATGAGCGCCACTATCTGCGCCGTGTTCTGCGTCTTCGGCCTGGCGATGATTTCGCTGTGGTGGATGGCCTTGGCCACCTCTGGACGGCGCAGCTGCTCGATGGGGAGCACTTGTCTCTCCATCAACCGTTGACGCATCCCCTTGAAACAGCAGAGGCTCCTAGTCCTCGCCTTGGGCTTGCTGTTGTGGGCGTGCGCCGTGGCATGGATGACGTGATGCGCATGGCCTGCGAGCTGGGCATCGATTGCATCCAACCGCTGATCTCCGAGTGGCGCACCACCCAGGCGGAGGACAGGCCTGAACGTTGGCAAACGATCTTGACCGAAGCCGTCGAGCAATGTGAGCGGCTTTGGCGTCCGGAGCTGCGGCCAACGCTGCACGTGGACGACTGGTGGACCAGCCCAGGAGCGACGAGTGCGAAAGCTCTGGCCACAACCCGCCAGCTCTCGCTGATGGATGTGAGCACCTGGCTGGAGCAGCAAAGGCCTGGGCCGGTTGATGGTGCTCAGCCGCCGGAGGTTTGGATCGCCATCGGGCCGGAAGCTGGCTGGACCCCCTCAGAACAGGACAGGGCTTTCAGCGAAGGCTGGTCTCCCGTGCAGATGGGAAGCACGATTTTGCGAACGTCTACGGCTGCGGTTGCTGCAGCCACGTTGATGACGCAATGGCGATCGACTGTCTGTGAAGCGAAGACGACCGCCTGCTGACCAGCCTGATCAGAGGCTGGTTTCGCGCCCAGTGGACGAACTCTTGAACAGCTCAGCAGCCATGGAACGGAAACCGCGCAGGTTGGCGCCGGGACGACGCTTCTGAGGGCGAAGGGCATTCCCGGGCTGCAGGGCATCCACCGCGAAGGTGGACAGTTTGACCTCGGGACGAGCGGCCTCAGCGGCGGCGAGTTCCGCGGCGATGGCCTCAGCGGTGGTCAGCGATGGCGCCGCTGGCTTGGCGGGAGCAGCAGGTGCTTCGGCTTGAGGGGCAGAAGCAGCTGAGGGTGCCTTTGCTGCGGGAGCAACAGCGGCTGCGGTGAAAGTTGCAGGTTCTGCGGGCTTCTCAGAGACCTCTTCCTCGGAAATCTCCCTGACTGGAGCCACCACCGCTGCAGGGCTCGACGGCTTGGATGCGTCGTCGAGTTCGAGGAAAAAGCGTTTGTTGTTGAACACCATGCCGTGAACTCGACAGTGACCTCAGCTGATTATCCGTTGCGCTGGCCCCTTCACGGTTGATGCTTAGGGCAGTGCAACACAGGCTGATGGGAATTGCGGCTTCAGCGGCGACCACTTGGGCGACGGCATTTCTGCTCAATGCGGGGCTGATTGCATGGGCTCAGCGACTGCCTTTGCTCACTCGAGCCGGCTGGGTGCATGCGGCTGCTCTGGGCACCGTGCTCTGGGGCTGCCTGGGTTGGCAGGGGTGGATCACGGTGGTGGTTTACCTGGCTCTCGGGTCATTGGTGACGCGGGTGGGCTTGCAGCAGAAGCAGGAACGGGGCTTGGCGGAAGCCCGTGGTGGCCGGCGAAGCCCGGCCAATGTTTGGGGGTCTGCAGCTGTCGGTGCTCTTTTGGCTCTGCTGATTGGTGCTGGCTTAGAGCCGCGTTCTCTGCTGCTGGTGGGTTTTGCGGCCAGCTTTGCGGCCAAGCTCGCCGATACCTTCGGCAGTGAGATCGGCAAGCGCTTCGGTCGTACCACCGTGTTGATCACAACGCTGCGACGCGTGCCCGCCGGAACAGAAGGTGCCGTGAGCCTGGAAGGCACGGCGGCCAGCGCCATCGGCAGCTTGTTGATGACCCTCGTGGTGGTGTGGGTGCAGCTGGTGCCTGCGGGGCCTGTCGCCCTGATGGTGGCGGGCGTTGGTTTGCTGGCCACGCTGTTGGAAAGCTTGTTGGGCGCGCTTGTTCAAGAGAGCACGCCCTGGCTGACCAACGAACTGGTGAACGGCCTTCAAACTGCCGTGGCGGCTTTGCTGGCCATGGCGGCATGCCAAAGCTTTCAACTGCTCAGCGGAATCTGAGCAGGATTGGCGATGGCAGCGCTTCGCCGCAGGTCCTCCAGACAGCGTGTGATGGCCCGTCTCACGTTGTACGCGCTTACGCCTTCGGTCGTTGCAATCGCCTGAACCGTCATGCCGTGAACGTGGCGGTCGATCAGCCAACGCCTCATCGGGTTCGGTAGTTCCTTCAAGGCTTGTTGTAGCCACTGGAGCTGCGCATCCCCGTCTGCGGAATCGGTGGGAGCAAGCAGCTGGTCGATCAGGGCTTCGTCCGTCTGCTGGCCAAGGCTTTGGTCCTGCTGACCGATGCGCTCCTGCAGGCTGAGCAGATGTTTGTGTTGATGCGCGATTCGGGCTTGTAACCACCGTTCAGGGCGGACCCCAAGGGCTTCAGCCATCTGCCGATCGGTAAGTGCTGCTCGTTGTTCCTGCTGCCGGCGTTGTTGAAGGCGAGCACCTTGGGCGTGCAAATCACTCAGCCGCCAAGGGATGCGTAGACACTGCTCACGATCACGCCTGTAATGGCGGATCTGCCCTGTCGCTAGTGGAACGACGTAGCTGCTGATCTTGCAACCCTTTGAGGAATCGAAACGTTCCGCTGCTCGGATTAATCCAAGGTGGGCTTCCTGCAGCAGATCCTCGTACTCCCCACGGCCTCGGCCCCGTTGGCGTTGGGCTGCGAGATGGGCCAGGCCAAGGTGATGGAGCACCTGCGCATTGCGTTCGCGAATCGCTTCGCTCACAGGACGTCGCCACTCCCGGCGCAGGCGCCG
>JAAZVJ010000089.1 GCA_018623675.1 Synechococcus sp. HW_metabat.54
CGATCAACAAGGTGTTCTCCCCCAGGGCTTCCATGTCGATGCAGGCCCGCAGGCTGCGGCCGATCAGGCGTTGAATCTCCTGCGTCCGTCCGGACAGTTTGAGCAGTTCGCGTTTCTGGCGTTCCGGTGTTGAGCCTGGAAGCAGGCGGTACTCAGCGCTGAGCCACCCTTTCCCTTCGCCCTGGCGCCACCGTGGAACGCCTTCCTGGTGGGAAACGCTGCACAGCACGGCTGTGCGCCCTGTGCGGACAATCAAGGAGCTGATGGCAAAACCCATCAAGTCCCACTGGATGGAAAACGGTCTTGGCTCCGCTGCGGTGCGTCCATCGTTGCGGGTGGCACCAGGGCTGGCGTTGTTGGTCATGGTCAAGGTCTGTGCAGTCGTGCCTGTTATGAGCCTGGCAGGCACCCAAATGGGGCGTTGATTGGGATCGGCTGCGACCAAGCGTGGAATGGCTCGTGCAGTGTCGTTCGCTACCGATAGGGCGCCAGGCGTGACACCAGGGATAGTGTCAAAGTGCTTGTGAACCTGGACGGCGGCGCTAGGTTTGAATCCAGCGGGCCAGCCCCGGACGCGCGAGAACTTGATGACAGCGAGCCTCAGCACAAGCCATCGCCCCGGTGAGTCCCGCACGGCGGACCACCGGACTCTGGAACGGGCCGGCTTGCATCCGTTGCCGGCTATCGCGCCGCGCCCACCCCTACATCTGGTGTCTCCGGAAGGACAGCTCCAGGTGCATACGGCTCCCTATCGCGGCAGCTTCGCGTCGGTGCTTAGTCAGGCCCTCAGAGCTGCTGGCCTTGGCAGCAGGGTGATGGTGGTTCAGTTTTTGAAGGGTGGCGTGGCCCAGGGCCCCGATCATCGACTGACGCTTTGCGGGCGGCTTCAGTGGTTGCGTCCGGATGTGGCCTGTTGCCTTTCCGAGCCAGCTCGTGAGCAAGAGCCGGCCGTGCAAGAAGCGGTTCAAGCACTTTGGGTTGAGTGTCGTTCCTTGCTGCTCACCGGTGATCTTGATCAGTTGGTGATGGATGAATTGGGCCTTGCTGTTGCCCTTGGTTATCTGGATGAAGAAGAGGTGCGCCACACCCTTGAGCAACGCCCGGGATCCATGGATGTCATCGTCACTGGACCGTCCATCCCAGACTCCCTGATGGACATGGCCGATCAAGTCACCGAACTGCGCCGGGGTTTCTGATGCTCAAGAACGACCGCTGGATTACTGAACAAGCTGCCCAGGGCATGCTTGAGCCATTCCAATCAGGGCTGGTGCGCCATCTCGATCCGGAGCAGCGTCAGCATCCTGTGCTCAGCTTTGGATGCTCGTCCTATGGCTACGACCTGCGGCTCTCACCCCAGGAGTTCCTGATTTTTAAACACGTGCCGGGCACGGTGATGAATCCAAAGCGATTTAACCCCGCGAACCTGGAGCCGACCGAGCTTCATCACGATGAAGATGGCGATTACTTCATCCTTCCAGCCCATTCCTATGGGCTTGGTGTGGCGCTCGAAAAAATGAAAGTACCGCCCAACATCACTGTGATTTGCTTGGGCAAGAGCACCTATGCCCGTTTGGGCATCATCGTGAATACCACTCCAGCAGAAGCGAGTTGGGAGGGGCATCTCACCCTCGAGTTCAGCAACAGCTCAGGTGCTGACTGCAGGATTTATGCCAACGAAGGCATCTGCCAGCTGTTGTTCTTTGAAGGCGATCCTTGCGACACCACCTACAGCGATCGCCAGGGTAAGTATCAACACCAGCCCGAGCGCGTCACCTTGGCCCGGGTCTAAACGAGGGGTTCTAAAGCAGAACCCTTAAGGGGCCAACCTCGCTTTGTGTAGGCGGGTTTTTTCGTACCAGGCTGCAAATTCCGGGGCCCAGCTCTGGAGGTGCGGCCACATCAAATCGCAGAGTTCGCGGATTTCCTGCTGGGCATCGAGCTTGGCCCGTAGATCCATGAAGTGCAGGAACGCCCGCAGGCTGAAGCTCACCACGAAATGCTGGCGATAGTCGAAGGGGAGAATTCCGCGGGCATGCTCCTCGGCAAAACCTGCCTGGAGCAGATCCCGGTAGCGGTTCGCACCCTGTTGACAGAGAGCCAGATCCTGGCCGCGAAGCTCCTCGGTGTAAGCGTATTTTTTGCCTTGGCGATCGCTGTAGGTCCCCACAGGGCGCAGGTAAAACACCTCCTCCAGGGGGAGTTCGCCGTTGGCGGCGCGGCAGATGCGATCGCCGGTGTATCGCATCGACTGCACGTCGAAGCTCACGCCAACCCGGTGGGTACGGGCCTGCTGCATCACCGAATGGGGAAACCAGCCCACGTTGAGCACGATCTGAGCGTGCTCTAGCGGACCGTAGTGACCACGCTCACCTGCGAGCAGGCGCTTGACACAGATTTCACCAGCTCGCGTTTCGTCGGGCCATTGGTCGCGATCTCCGGCGACGAATCCCTCGCTGTAGTCCTGATGCATGCCTGCATAGACGCATTGCTGCGGGTTGGGCGTGGCTGCAATCAGGTCGACCCGGAAGCGGGGATCCATAACGCCTTAAGGAGTGGAGTGAACACTTGTGGACTGATCATGCCCGGTTCCTTCAGCCGTGGCTGCGTGGACCGGCACTGCTTGTAGGGGCTGTAGCAATGCCATCAACGGAATCGAGGGCGCTGATGGTGCCGATGCCTGCGAACTTGGGCAGAGGTGTCCCGTTGATTAGCGCCGTGCTGAGGGCCGCGAGTTGCTCTGGTGTACGGACCCCCAACGACCGGCCTCGCAGTTGGCCATCGGCTGCGAACAAGTTCAGTTGCGGGATGCCGTTGACCTCGTAGCGGTCAATCAGGTCTTGCCATTGGGGATTGTCGATATTGACCAGCACCACATCCAGTTGGCCACTGGTGCGGCGTTCGGTTTCGAGCATGGCCGGAGCCATTTCTCGGCATGCTTCACACCAGTCGGCGTAGAACTCGAGCATCGTGGGCTTCTGATTGCTCAGGGCGATCTCAGGCGGAAGCGATCGCCGGGCCAGCTGATCCATCGGGGATTCCACTGACAGCCCGTTGCGCAGTAAAAACAGCACCACGGCTAGCACCAGCGCACTGATGAGCAGCACAGCTTTTTGCAGGGTGCTCAGGCTTGTTGAGGCGCTGTTCCCTGTCATGCCTGCATCAAAACGCCCAGACACTTTGGCAGGCCTAAGTGGTTGTCGTTGCTAGCGTTTTTTGAGGCACTGCTGCTGCTGCCGTCACCTCTGTCGCCACCTCTGCCGCAACAGATGCCGCTGCTGAGATTTCTGCTGTTGCCCTTCCGTGCGCCGCTGGTTCTGCTCCTCTTTGGAGTGGCCACGGTGATGGGCAACCACTGGACGGTGTTTCATCAGCAGTTGACGCAGGCCAATCGGCTTGATGAGCCTGTGTTCTGGACTGTTGAGGTGATCCAGGCCCTCTTGGTGGTCTTGATCTGCACGATGCCGGACCTCATCCTCCGCCAGATCTCATTGCTGATGGCATCGAGTCGTGTCTTCAGCTTGGTGGTCACTCTGCTGGTGGTGATCACAGGTGGCCTGTATCTGCTGCAGCTCAAGCTGTTGGCTGATGTGTTGATCTTGGCTTCGGCGGTGCTGTTGGCCAGGCTTGATCTCACCCGCATTCGTGTCACGCCACCACCCCTGGTGATGGCGTTTTGGCTGGCCTTGATCGTGCTGGCAGGGATCTGGTTGGGCCATGTCTTGCCCTCTCCACTGTGGAATCCAGCTGCTGTGAATCCTGCTCCGCTTTAGACGTACTTCGCTTGGGCTCTTGACGGTTTCACTGGGTTTTTGACCGGCAGCCTGGTTCTTCTGCCATGAAGTAGGCCCAGAGATTGCCCAGCACTTTTTTGGTGTAGATCCGCGTCTCTGGGTAAGGGATGCGCTCAGCCCAGAGTTCAGGGTCACGTTCCAGTTCATCAGTGCGCCAACGTCCGGCAGCGCTGGGGCCGGCGTTGTAACTCGCCACGGCGAGCCATGGACTCTCATCCCACTGCATGAGGAGTTGTTGGAGGTAGCGCGCGCCTAGTTGAACGTTGGTTGTGGGATTGCGGAGTGCGCCGGGTTGCAGGGGGGCAGAACTTATTGAGGCTGCTGTGGATGGCATCAATTGCATCAACCCCTCGGCGCCGACAGGTGAGCGCACTGCAGAGGAATAACGCGATTCCTGTTTGGCAATGGCACGCAACAGTGCTTCGTGAATGGATTCTTCCTGGGTCGCCGCAGAAAAGGCCTCGCTCCAAGGCAAAGGGTGCTGGAGACGGTGGAGGTCTGCGCGTTGCTGGCACCCCTCATTCACTTGACGCAGGCTGGCGCGCCAGAGGGCATTGAGGCCATTCCAGGTATCTCCGTTCGCCAGCAGCAGTCGTCCTGCGGTGATGCGATCTGCTGGTGATGGTTCCGGGTTGGGAGTTTGGACATCGAGAGGTTGTTGCGAGCGACTGCGCCAGGTCTCCAAGGCTTCTCTGTGCATGCCCAGTCGCCACAGACTGTCCACCAAGGCATGGCCACTCTCGAGAGGGCTCCAGCGCTCACGTTTGGTCAACAGCACAGATTGCTGAAGAGGGGGGAGTGCACCGGCCCCAAGACGTGCTGAGGCGCGCCATGTGTAGTAACTCGGTGGATGTTGCTCCAGCAAGGTGCGCCATTCGGTGGCTGCGGCGTCTTGATTCCCTTGTTTGTGTTGGCTGAAGCCCAGCCAGAAGCGTTGGCGTGCGGCCAAGGGTTCTGGCAGTTGCTTTGGAGCTAGGGCCTGCAGCACGGTGGCTGCCTCCTGCCAGCGCTCAGACAGCAGGGCGGAGCGGGCCAAATCCCACTGCAGTTGCCAGCTCGCAGGATGGTGTGGCCACCTTTGAATCACCTCGACGGCTTTGCGCTGTCCCAAACGGACTTCGGCGGCAGCCACATCAGCGGATTGCTCTCTTAACGCCTTCGGTAGGCGCTGTAGGAGTGCCGCTTGAGGCTTCAGAGGTTCGGCCAGTAATCGGGCTGCTTCCAGGGTTGTTGGGTTGACTGCAGGCTCAGTGGTGTTCGCGAGACGCACCAGCAGTGCCTCGCCCTGGCGCCGCTCTTGTTGGTTCCCCGATCTCAGAACCTTGGCGAGGGCTACCG
>JAAZVJ010000090.1 GCA_018623675.1 Synechococcus sp. HW_metabat.54
AGCCTGGAGCGCACCGAAGCGGTGATGGAAACGATTCGCCAGGTCGTCGCACAAGAACCTCTGATTCGCTCCGGCAATTTCTACGCAGGGCGCTCCTTCGGACAGACCGGTGAGAACACAGGATCCTTCTACTTACGTCTGCTGCCGTTGAGCGATCGACCGAGGGTAAACAACAGCAATGAAGCAGTGAAAACTCGGCTGAGTGCAGCTCTACGGCGCCAGGTGACCGATGCCCGCGTGATCGTGACGACTCCACCAACGGTTCGGGGATTCAGCAGTGAAGCGGGGCTGAAGATGGAATTGCTGGACCGCAGCAGTGGCCAACTGAGCCTGACCGATTTCGAACAACAAGCCCAAGACTTCATGGCAGCCGCCAGGGCTAGCGGTGACTTTGAACGCGTGAGTACCCGATTTGATGCCTCATCTCCGCGCTGGCGGCTCGAGATCGATCGCGACCAGCTCGCAGCTCTCGACCTACCCCTGGAACGCACCCTGCGCGACATCGGGACTGCCATCGGTGGTCGCTACATCGATGACACCTTTGAAGGTGGGCGAATTAGGACGATTTACGTGCAATTGGAAGGACGCGATCGCGCTCAGCCAGCAGATCTCACAAACCTGATGGTGCGCAATCGTTCAGGGGATTTGGTGAGCGTGAGTAATGCAATGCGGCTCATCCGCGTTGAGGGGGCCGGCAGCATTGCCCACTACAACCAAGACCGTTCCATCAGCATCACGGCAATCCCGGCGCAAGGCATCAGTAGCGGCCAGGCCATTGATCGCCTCGAAACCATTCATCAAGCCCGAGCAGGCTCCAGCCTGGGCTTGAGTTTTACAGGTTTGGCCAAGGAAGAGGCGAAAGCCGAAAACATGGCGTGGGTGTTGTTCAGCCTCAGCCTGGTGGTGGTCTATCTCCTCCTTGCCGGTCTCTATGAAAGTTTCCTGGATCCGCTGATCATCCTTCTCACAGTTCCACTCGCTCTTCTGGGAGCCCTCATTGGCTTGAAGTTGCGGGGATTACCGCTGGATGTCTACGGACAAATGGGACTGTTAGTGCTCGTGAGCTTGGCGGCAAAAAACGGCATCCTGATTGTGGAGTTCGCCAACCAACGCCTGGCTCAGGGCATGGACTTGTTCGAGGCGATCCGCTCAGCAGCTGTCGCCCGAATGCGGCCGATTCTGCTCACTGCGGTGACATCGTTGGCCGGATTTCTTCCCCTGGTCTTGGCCAATGGCACCGGCGCTGCAAGTCGGGTGAGCATTGGCACGGTGGTTTTTAGTGGACTCCTGATTTCGACCCTGCTCTCACTGTTTGTCGTACCAGCCATGTACGTCGTACTCAAAGATCGCCAGGGATTGAGAGGTATGCCAACAGAATCACCGGGTTCAGCCTGAACAGGGTCGACGCGACGTCACCCCGTAATGTGAGCAGCCGATCTCACTCGTCGCAGTTTCTGCGGCCTGAAGGCGCCATGACCCTTACTCCAGGAGCGACAACGGCCACCAGCCCTCAGGCGCAGTTCTTCGACTACGGCTCTGCTGCCAACCCCTTGCAAAAAGGCCTGATCAGCCGAATCCCTTACTACAGCTTTTCCGCCAGCTTCTTCGACGGTGAAGGCACCGCCTTACAGCCACTCGATCTGAGCACTCAACTGGGCTGTGAAGGCCCTGCCACAGGCCCTTCGCTCTGCGGAAATTTCATCCGTCTCGATCAGGGATCCCTACGGACGAATGCAGACGCCACCAGTCAGTTGTTCTTTGTGGCCCGGGGGGAAGGGCGCACTGAAGCCTGCGGTCAAACCTTCCATTGGAGCGAAGGCGACACCTTTGTGCTGCCCGCCGGTGGTGAAGCCGTGCACAGCAGCAACGGCAAAGCGGGGCTGTATTGGGTCCATGACGCTCCCCTCCTGCGCTATCTCGGCGTGAGCACGGTGAAGCCGGTGTTCGAACCCTGCTTTTACAGCCACCGCGACGCGCGAGCCGAACTGGAGGCCATTGCCAACAACCCCCGAGGAGCTAACGCAAATCGCGTCAGTGTGCTGCTTGGCAACAACGCGTTCCCCCAAACCCGCACCGTCACACATACCCTCTGGGCGATGCTCGGCATCCTGCCTGCAGGCCAAGTGCAGCGCCCTCACCGGCACCAGTCAATCGCCCTCGATTTCGCCGTGGCCTGCCAACCCGGTTGCTACACCATCATCGGCACCGAGCTGGATGACAACGGGATGATCCGCAACGGGCACAGAGAAGACTGGGTCGCCGGTGCCGCCTTCGTGACTCCGCCTGGCTACTGGCATTCACACCACAACGAATCAGGGGCTGATGCCTACGTGCTGCCGATTCAGGACGCGGGCCTTCACACCTATCTGCGAACGCTTGACATCGCTTTTAGCCGCAGCGGTAATAGCGGCAAAGGCACCCTATCGCTGAATCCCTGAGTCAGCCTCGTGTCAGCACGGCCAGGCTGGCCGACAGCCAGGCACCAGTGGCGTCATAACGACGCACCAACCGTTGGAGGCAATTGGGAGCCGGCTTCCAGAAAGCTTCCACCGCGAAGGGTTCTCGATGGCTGATCTGCTGGGGGAGGCGAAAGCCACCTCCGTCAGGCAGCCAGCGCACGTCAGCCAAGCCAGCGGAGTCGAGGGTGATCGCTGCAGGTTCAGTACTCACCTCAGGCCAGTCCGCAGTGACGGTGTGCTGATCGCCAGTCCAAACGCCAGCCAATTGACTGATCTCCAAAGCGGGCCGTTCGATCGCTTCAGAATCGGCACGAAATTCTCTGATCAACACGGAGCGGTCAAAGCACCCCGCTGCGTCGTAAAGGATCACCAGCCGATGACGACGATCCCCCTCGAGAAATCCAAACTCGCCTCCAAAGGGTGTGAATGGTGCGACCTGCATTGAGCCTTTACTGAAGGTTCCGCATGGAAAAAAAACCACCTGTTTCCCCAAATTGCGCACCTCTTGCGTCATCGCATCGAGTGGAGCCCCCCGATCGATGGCATCACCGTTCAGAGACGCATCAGCCCAGCGCTGCAACCTGAAGAGAACAAGACTTTGCTCGTCTCCTTGTTCCAGGGTAAGAATCGAACTGGTGCAGGACTGCTCCTGCTGCTGGGAATCAAGGGACGCAAAGGTGCCATGCCATTCCCCGAGGTTGCGCTGAAAGAACTGCCATTTGCTGGTCATCGCAACCTTGGAAGCGAACGACACGCTAATGAAGCCAATAAAAAACCCCATCCGGTGAACCGGATGGGGCAGGAGGAACGACTCTTGAAGAATCGGACAGTGGGCTGAAGATCAGCCGAACTTGCCAGATGTGGAGGCGATCAGGAAGGCGGCATACGTGAGGATGTAGCCGATCGTGAAGTGGGCGAGACCCACAACACGGGCCTGAACGATGGAGAGGGCCACAGGCTTGTCGCGCCAGCCAACGAGGTTGGCCAGAGGAGTGCGCTGATGAGCCCAGACGATGGTCTCGATCAGCTCCTGCCAGTAACCACGCCAGGAGATCAGGAACATGAAACCGGTTGCCCACACCAGGTGACCGAACAGGAACATCCAGGACCAGACGGCCAGGTTGTTGCTGCCGAAGGGGTTGTAACCGTTGATCAGCTGGGAGCTGTTGAGCCACAGATAATCACGGAACCATCCCATCAGGTAGGTGCTGGATTCGTTGAACTGAGCAACGTTGCCCTGCCAGATGGCGAGGTGCTTCCAGTGCCAATAGAAGGTGAGCCAACCCACGGTGTTCAGAGCCCAGAAGACAGCCAGATAGAAGGCGTCCCAGGCAGAGATGTCGCAGGTACCGCCACGGCCGGGGCCGTCGCAGGGGAAGGAATAACCGAAGTCCTTCTTGTCGGGCATCAACTTGGAGCCACGGGCATCCAGAGCACCCTTCACAAGGATCAGGGTGGTGGTGTGCAGACCCAGCGCAATGGCGTGGTGCACAAGGAAGTCGCCAGGGCCGATGGGCAGGAACAGATCGTTTCCGCCGTTGATGGCATTCATCCAACCGCCCATGTAGGCAGCGTTGGCGTTAGCGGCCACACCGCCAGCGTTGGAGAGCAGCACGTCAAAGCCATACATCGCCTTGCCGGAAGCGGCTTGGACGAATTGAGCAAAGACGGGCTCCACCAGGATCTGCTTCTCAGGGGTACCGAAGGCAACCACAACGTCGTTGTGGACGTAGAGACCGAGGGTGTGGAAACCGAGGAAGAGGGAGACCCAGCTCAGGTGGCTGATGATCGCTTCTTTGTGCTCGAGCATCCGAGCCAGGACGTTGTCCTTATTGGCTTCGGGGTCGTAGTCACGGATGAAGAAGATCGCACCGTGAGCGAAGGCACCGCACATCAGGAAGATGGCGATGTACTGGTGGTGGGTGTACAGGGCTGCCTGGGTCGTGTAGTCCTTCGCGATGAAGGCGTACGAGGGCATCGAGTACATGTGCTGCGCCACCAGGCTGGTGACCACGCCAAGGGAAGCCAGGGCGAGGCCGAGCTGGAAGTGCAGGCTGTTGTTCAGGGTGTCGTAGAGACCCTTGTGGCCAGCACCCAGGTCACCAGGGGTGCCCTTGGGGGGGTTGTGGGCTTCGAGGATCTCGCGGATCGAGTGACCGATACCGAAGTTGGTGCGGTACATGTGACCGGCGATCACGAAGAGGCAACCGATGGCCAGGTGGTGATGCGCGATGTCGGTGAGCCAGAGGGCTTCCGTCTGAGGGTGGAAACCACCCAGGAAGGTCAGGATCGCGGTGCCTGAACCTTCAGCAGTGCCGAACACCTGACCAGTGGTGTCAGGGTTCTGGGCATACACACCCCAGTTGCCGGTGAAGAAGGGAGCCAAACCGGCGGGGTGAGGCATCACGTTGAGGAAGTTGTCCCAACCAACGTGCTGACCGCGTGACTCAGGGATGGCCACGTGAACCAGGTGACCGGTCCAGGCGATCGAGCTGAAGCCGAAGAGGACAGCCAGGTGGTGGTTGAGGCGAGATTCAGCGTTTTTGAACCAAGCCAGGGAGGGACGGAACTTGGGCTGCAGATGCAGCCAGCCGGCGAAGAGGGCCCAAGCCGACAGGATCATCATG
>JAAZVJ010000091.1 GCA_018623675.1 Synechococcus sp. HW_metabat.54
ACACCGGCAGCAACACGATTACGCGCCATTGATCAAGCAGGCGAGCTGCAGGTCATCTGTCCCAAGCAAGCATCAGCAAGAGCAGCGCTCATGTCTTGGGCGGACCCGAGTGGTGTGACCCGTGCCAGCAAGGTGCCATCCATCGAGCCTTCTGGGCGCAGATTGACCCGTTGACGGCGGGGCAAGGACTGCCTCAGGAAGTCGACCGCTGCCTGCTCATGCTCAGCGGGCACCGCGAGGCAAGCCAACTGAACGGTGTAATTGCGGTTGTGATCGCCGACCTGGAGCAAGGACGAAGAACGCACCTGAAGCACCTCAGCTGCTTGAACTGAGGCAACCCCAACGCTCATCGCCACAACAACAATCAAAAGGCTGGTGGCCCGCTTGAGCCAACGCCAGAAGACAAGAACCTTCGGCATCAAAGGGAGGCCCCACATGCGGGGCAGAAGCGGTGGTCGTGACTGGTGACGGCTCCGCAAGAACCACAGCTTCGGGTGGTGTCCATGGCCAACTCGGGATGAGAGGGCAAGCCCACCATCTGAGCATTGCTACAGCCGGGGGGCACCATCGGGTAACAGTTCTCTCCCCGACGCACGCGCACATCAATCAGCGTGGGCCCCGGGGCTGCAAGCGCCTCACGCAGGCCGTTGACCAGATTGTCTCGGGAATCGATACGGACGCCTCCCACACCGAACGACTCGGCCAGGGCAACGAAGTCAGGCATGCCGGTCTGCATGTTCGAGGCCGAATAACGCTCGTCGTAGAAGCTTTCTTGCCATTGGCGCACCATGCCCTGCCACTGGTTATTCACGATCACCACCTTCACCGGCAGTTGATATTGCGCCAGGGTGCCCAGCTCTTGAATATTCATCAGGATGCTGGCATCACCGGCAACACAGACCACCTTGCTGTCAGGGCAAGCAGCTTGAGCCCCCATGGCAGCAGGCATGCCGAAACCCATGGTGCCGAGTCCTGCGCTGCTGATCCACTGACGGGGTCCATTGCGGAGATACTGCGCAGACCACATCTGATGTTGACCAACATCAGTGGTCACAATCGCCCCGGCGGCAAGATCGCGCAGCGCAATCAGTACTTCTTGGGGATAAATCTCACCCTCGGGAGTTGGCACCGTTAACGGATAACGCTGCTTCCAACCAGCGATCTTGGAGAGCCAGGCGGCTGTGGAGGGGCGCACGTCACGCTGACGACTGCGCTGAACAAGCTGCTCCATGCTTTGAGAAAGATCCCCCAAAACAGCCACGTCAGCGCGCCGGGTCTTGCCCACCTCGGCAGGATCGATTTCGAAATGGATGACGCGAGCCCTTGGAGCGAAGGTATCGAGCTTCCCGGTGACCCGATCGTCAAATCGAGCGCCAACCGCAATCAACAGATCGCATTCAGTCACGGCGAAGTTGGCGTAAGCCGTGCCGTGCATGCCCAGCATCCCGACGGAGAGAGCATCGTTCTCATCAAACGCACCCTTGCCCATCAAGGTGGTGGTGACGGGCAATTGATGGCGACGGGCCAGCTCGGCCAAGGGCTGATGAATGCCCGCGGAAATGGCACCACCACCCACGTAAAGCAAAGGGCGCTGAGCTCCCTGGATCAAATCCAGGGCAGATTCCAGGGCGAGGGGATCGGGCTGAACAGGGCGACGGAAGCCTGCAGGAACCACCGAACCGGGCTCCACAGGGATGTAATCGAACTCCTCCTGGCCCACATCCTTGGGGATATCGATCAACACTGGGCCTGGACGCCCAGAGGCAGCAATGAAGAAGGCTTGTGCAACGACGGAAGCCAAATCGGCCGGGTCACGCACCACCCAGGAGTGCTTCACGATCGGCAAGGTGATGCCGAAGATATCGGTTTCCTGGAAAGCATCAGTGCCAATCGCAGGGCGGGGCACCTGACCGGTGATCACCACCATGGGCACAGAGTCCATTTGGGCGGTGGCGATGCCGGTCACCAGATTGGTGGCACCGGGGCCAGACGTACCAAAACAGACCCCAACCTTTCCAGTGGCACGGGCGTAGGCATCCGCAGCATGGGTACCGGCCTGCTCATGGCGCACCAGGATGTGGCGAACCCAGCCCTGCTGCTCAGCAATATGCAGCGCGTCGTAGATCGGCAGGATCGCGCCGCCGGGATAGCCAAAAATCGTGTCAACGCCATGGCGGCGCAGCGCATCCATCAGTGCTTCAGCACCAGTGATCCGTTGCTTACCGTCCTCAATGGACGCACCGGAGACCGTTGGTGCGGAAGTCAGGGTCACAGCGTCGTCACACACAGCCGGTCCTCAGATTAAGTGCCAACGCGCACAGCGGCGGCCTTATGGCTTCAGATCAGAGCAGCCCAAGCGCGTGCAGTGGACCATGACCACTCACCAGCTCCAGAAGGAACGCTGAGAAGCCCACCATGGCAAGGCGGCCATTCCAAACCTCGGAGCTGTTGTTCCACCCCCATTCCCATTTCTCCTGGGGATAGAGCTTGACGGTGGTGGGCAGTTCAGCCGCTTGATCAAGGTTGACTTCTGGCCCCTCAAGGCTGGCGGCCACCATGTCGGCCAAACCGTGAATGAAGGGTGCGTAGGTGTCGAGAGCCCGCACACGGCGGAAATTCACCACACCCGCTTCGGTCGCCAGTTCTCTGTATTCGATATCGATCTCTTCAAGGGTCTCGATGTGCTCGCTCACAAAGCTGATGGGCACAACAACCAAATCCCTCGTCTTGGCTTCGCCCAGCGCCTCAAGAGCTTCTTCGGTGTAGGGCTTGAGCCACTCAACAGGGCCCACCCGGCTTTGGTAGGCAAGGGTGTGGGGATTGCTGGCACCGAGGATCGATTCCAGTTCCTTCATGATCAAGCCCGTGCAGGCTTCGATCTCCTGTTGATAGGGATCGCCAGCTTCCTCCACGTAGCTCTTCGGAACCCCATGGGCACTGAAGAAGACATGGGCTTCTTCAGGCACGTCGGACGCTCGAATCTGATCGGCAATGAGCTCGGCCATGGAGCGGACATACCCGGGATGGTCGTACCAGCTGCGAATGCACCGGAGAGGCAGTTTCTGAAAATCAGCATCCAGCTGCCTTAAGCGCTGCAGTTCTCGGAAGCTGGAGCCACTGGTGCTGATCGAGAAATGGGGATACAGGGGAAGCACCACCACCTGCTCGATGCCATCGGCCTTGATGTCGGCAACGGCCGATTCCGTAAAGGGATGCCAGTAGCGCATCGCGACATAGGAGGTCGCTTCAATCCCCCTCTGACGCAATTCACTCTGGAGCTCGCGGGCCTGCTGTTCAGTGATCCGGCGCAGGGGCGAACCGCCTCCGATGGATCGATAGGCCTCTTGCGACTTATTACTTCTGAGTGTGCTGATCAACCAGGCGAGAGGCTTCTGCAGAGCAGGGATCGGAAGACGGATGATCTCCGGATCTGCGAACAGGTTGTAGAGGAATGGCCCCACATCCTGAATCCTTTCCGGGCCTCCGAGATTGAGCAGAAGGACGCCGACCCGGGCCATGAAACAGCCACTCGCTAAAAGGGGTCTTGAGCGTAACCCCCATCGACGTCAAGGTGGCGTCAACGTGAAGGCCGATGGGCGATGACCGCGAGCGTGGATTTGAGCGGTGACCTGAGCCGAATCAACGCAGCTCTGCGCAAGGAGGGAATCAGGCTTCGACTCGAGCAACGGGGCCAACGACTGAATCTGCGTGGTCCGTTGCCCTGCCGCAGCACGGCAGGGCAAACCCGAGTTCAACGGCTCAGCCTTGGGATCCCAGCCACATCCGAAGGGCTACAGGAAGCGCAACAATTACTGCAGCTGGTGCATCTCCAGCTCAGGCGCGACCAATTCGATTGGCAGCAGTGGGCGGAGCAGGCCAATGGTCACAGCCCAGAGAGAACCCACCAGGGCAGCAAGGGCTCCACAGACACCGGAGTCGCAACAGCTTCGGCATCCCTAGCGACTGCAGTTCAGCGTCAGCTGGACAACTTCGAAGAGGCCTTCTTTCGCGATCCACAGCGCCGCCGCTCGCCCGCCGGGAGTCGCACCACCTGGAGCTCGGCCTACCGCCCTTACCTCCGCCGTCTTCGAACGATTGCTGAGAACGAAGACCTGGCTCTGGGACCTGAACTCCTGATGCGCACCCTCAGCAGTTATGCCGATGGCAGCCGCAGTCGCCAGCAGTGCGCCACAAGCCTTGCCGCCCTGGCCCGTCATCTCGACATCGCGCTGCCGAACGACTGGCGCGCAGAAGCCGGCGGTTATGGCCTGCATCGGGCTCGGTTTCGCCAGCTGCCCAGTGATCGGCAGATTCTTGAGGCGGTTCTGCGCATCCCCAATCCAGGGTGGCGCCTTGCTTTTGGACTGATGGCCACCTACGGGCTCCGCAACCATGAGGTGTTTTTCACCGATCTCAGCGCCCTGGCCCCTGGCGGCGATCACGTGTTGAGAGTGCTTCCCACCACAAAAACTGGAGAGCATCAGGTGTGGCCCTTTCATCCCGACTGGGTGGAACGCTTCCAGTTACAGCAATTGGGCCAAGACCCTGCACTGCTCCCAGGGGTCTGCACAGACCTTCGCCAAACCACACTGCAGCAGGTCGGGCGACGGGTGGCTGAACAGTTCCGCCGTTATGACCTGCCACTCACCCCCTATGACCTGCGGCACGCCTGGGCTGTGCGCACCATTCATATCGGTCTCCCCGACACCGTGGCCGCCAGGATGATGGGCCACTCCGTTGCGATTCACACCCGCACCTACCACCACTGGATCACCCGTCGCGACCAGCAACAGGCGGTGGATGCAGCCCTCGCCCGCCATCTGGCCTGATGACGAAGCGATCGATCACATCCACAACTCTTCTCATGGCAGGGCTGATCGCCGGACCGATCCCTGCCGGGATAAGCGCAGAAGCCACGGAAGCCGAAATCAGAACGGTGCTGCCCAGGGCACAACTTCAGAACTGGATGACAGAAGCCAGGGTTCCGGCAGTGAGCATCAGTGTGATCAAGGATTTCACCATCCATTGGTCCCGTGCCTTTGGCGTGGCGGATGCTGCAACCGGTCGCCCGGTCACAACG
>JAAZVJ010000092.1 GCA_018623675.1 Synechococcus sp. HW_metabat.54
CAACCATGCCCTACGAGGTACAGAACGAACTGGCATGGGCAGCTTCGTTTGTTTTGGTGATCTTTATCTTGATCATTAATTTAATAGCTCGTTGGTTCAATCAGCTGACCACTCGATAAGTCATTAACCGGGCTCCAGGCTTTCATCTCCCTCAAGCAAATTCACCAATCTTCGTAACACCCTTTTTACGTTCAACACCATGAAAGGCAGCGCAAACTCCAAGCAAAATCAATCAGGTCGTGATATTTGCCTTTCGCTCGACAACGTCTCTATCAGCTATGGAGGCCATGAAGCAGTCCGCAATGTCTTTTGTGAGATACCTCGAGGGAAGGTCACTGCATTCATTGGTCCTTCCGGGTGCGGTAAGTCCACGGTTCTGAGGGCTCTCAATCGCATGAACGACCTGATTGATGGTTGTGAACTGAAGGGTCGTGTCGTCTTCGATGGAGCCGACCTTTATGCACCATCAGTTGATCCCGTGGAGGTGCGACGTCGCATTGGCATGGTGTTTCAACAGCCGAATCCCTTTCCGAAGAGCATTTACGAAAACATTGCTTTTGGAGCAAGAATCAACGGCTACACCGGCGACATGGATGAGCTCGTGGAGCGGTCCCTTCGTCAGGCGGCCGTGTGGGACGAATGCAAAGACAAGCTCAATGAAAGTGGATGCTCACTCTCGGGCGGCCAGCAGCAACGCCTTTGTATTGCACGCACGATTGCTATTCAACCCGAAGTCATCCTGATGGATGAGCCCTGTTCTGCCCTTGATCCCATCTCAACCCTCAAGATTGAGGAAACCATGCATGAGCTCAAAAAGACATTCACCATTGTGATCGTGACCCACAACATGCAGCAGGCTGTTCGCGTCAGCGACATGACCGCTTTCTTTAATGCGGAAGCCCAAGAGGGCGGCTCAGGAAAAGTTGGTTATTTGGTGGAGTTCAACGAAACTGAAAAGATTTTCAATGCGCCTAGTCAGCAAGCGACCAACGACTACGTCTCCGGTCGATTTGGTTAATCAATCAGATCAATATTTGCTACCCAGCGCCTCAGAGCAACCCTGAATACAAGACATTAAAAAACCGGCCCGAGGGCCGGTGGGAAGCGGAGAGGGAGGGATTCGAACCCTCGATAGAGTTGCCCCTATACAGCATTTCCAGTGCTGCGCCTTCGACCACTCGGCCACCTCTCCAGCGGCTGATTGGGGCAATGCGAATGTAGCAGGGCGTTCGAACCAATCAGCTCATGCCCCGAAGCCACAGGGTGACCATCCACTGGCGACAGGAGCAACGCACGATCACCCATGACGTGCCCGAGGGGGAGTACATCCTGCGCAGCTTTGAGCAGCAGGGCGATCCATTGCCGTTTTCCTGCCGAAACGGTTGTTGCACGGCCTGTGCCGTGCGGGTGCTTCATGGTGAACTCGACCAGCGTGAAGCCATGGGTCTATCTCGCGAGCTAAGGGCCAAGGGCTATGGCCTGTTGTGTGTCGCTCGTGCCACCTCTGCCCTTGAAGCAGAAACGCAAGACGAAGATGAGGTGTATGAATTGCAGTTTGGGCGTCACTTCGGCAAGGGCCAGGTGACCGCTGGGCTGCCTCTCGACGAGGAATGACATTGACCAATCCCTGTGAGCTCGTCGCCACTGCCGCTGGGCTGGATCGACCGCAGCTCAACCATCTCTCTCGTGCGGCTCAACAAGCCGCATCCATGGGAGCTGAGGTGTTGATGGAGCATTACGGCCATCTCAGCAATATCCGCAGCAAAGGCCGTCAAGGAGACCTGGTGACCGAGGCTGATGAGGCCGCGGAGGCGGTTGTGCTTGCTCACCTCGGGAGCTCGACGCCTGAGGTGGGCATCCTGGCCGAGGAATCGGGGTCAGTCGGACCATCCGACGGGCTCCAGTGGATGGTTGATCCCCTTGATGGAACAACCAACTTCGCCCACGGATATCCGTTTTTTGCCACATCCATCGGCCTCTGCTGGAACAACAAGCCTTTGCTCGGTGCGATTGCGGTGCCGTATCTCCAGAAGATTTATCACTGTTGTCCTGGTGTCGGAGCGTTCTGCAACGACACCCCGATCTCTGTCTCGGAATGCAAGGAACTCAGCGATTCCTTGTTAGTCACGGGATTCGCTTACGACCGCCATACACGGCTCGATAACAACTACGCCGAGTTCTGCTGGTTAACGCATCGCACCCATGGGGTACGCCGAGGAGGTGCAGCGGCGGTCGACCTTGCCTTTGTGGCCGAAGGGCTTCTGGATGGGTATTGGGAACGGGGTCTTGCACCCTGGGATCTCGCAGCAGGCGTTGCCTTGGTGCAATCCGCAGGTGGCTTGGTCACCAACTACGACTGCAGTGCATTTGACATCCAATGCGGTCGCATCCTGGCCGCGAACCCCAAGCTCCATGGCCAAATCAGTGCTGAACTCACTCAGGTAAAACCCCTCACCGGTGACTGGTTCGGAGAACCAGGACTCCAGCACATGGGATCCTGAGACAGCTTCGTTTCCACTGGGATGGCCCTGCAACCAGCCTCGGGCGCACGTGACCTCAACCCTCAGCAGGTGGAGCAAAACCAACTGTTACGGCAGCGATTAGCTGAGGTTTTCTGCCGCTGGGGGTACGAAGAGGTCTCACCACCGCTTGTGGAGCGGATGGACACCCTGAAGGCTGGGGGCGGAATCGACAGTGCAGACATTGTGAGGTTGGTGGCCGATGAGCCTCTTGGCCTACGCCCAGAGCTCACCGCTTCTATTGCCCGTGCCGCGACAACGCGACTGGCTGAACGCCCTAGGCCGTTGCGCCTTTGGTCATCCGGCACCGTGTTTGAAAGCCGCATCAGCGATGAGGGCGGGCAAAGGATTGAGGAAAAGCTCCATAGCGGCGTCGAACTGTTTGGCAGCTCCCACGTCAGTGGTGAACTCGAACTTCTGTCTTTGTTGCTCGATGCCTTGGAGGCATTGAAGCTCCAACCAACGCAAGGCACCCGATTGCTCATCGGCCATGCAGCGCTGATGGGGTTAATCCTCGAACCCGTAGCCCCCGCACTTCGCGAGCAGGTCAAAGAAGCCCTTGTGAGCTTCGACCGGCTCAAGTTGGAGCAACTGGAACTACCAGAGGCTCTCGTGAAACGCCTCAAACAACAAATTGATCTGCGAGGACAGCCCGATCACGTGTTGGAACAGGAACGGCGCTTGTTCGGCCCCCAACCTGTGCTCAGTGAGCTGGAACGACTTTTCAAGCACCTCGAGCCCATCGCCGAACGACTCGGCGTCAGTCTGCAACTGGATCCCAGTTTCCAGCCCCATTTCGAGCTTTACGACGGTCTGGTGTTCCAGCTGGTCTGCGAAGGCACGTCTGCCCCTGTGGTGGTGGCGCGAGGTGGTCGTTACGACCGTGTGCTCAAGCGTTTCGGAGCCACTGGCCCACAGGCAGCTGGCCTTGGCTTCAGCTTCTGCCTTGACGACATCCGTGATCTTCCCGCAGCGGAACAACTGCCCAGTGCAGATATGGACAAGGTTTTGGTGACGTATGGACCAAAATCCTCCCTGGAAAAGGCACTTGCTCGGCAACAGGATCTGCATCGCCAAGGGCAGACGGCAGTGCTGGAATTGGATGTCGTAAGCGGCGAGCAGGAGGCTGCTGCTCTTCAGGTGGCCAAGGGCTGCAACAGCTTTGCCTGGCTATCTGACTAAGATCCAACCTGCTTTCAACCACCCATGGCCCACACGATCGTGACCGATGTCTGCGAAGGCATCGCCGATTGCCTCGATGCCTGCCCTGTGGCGTGCATCCAACCCGGAAAGGGCCGCAACAAAAAAGGAACGGAGTTCTATTGGATCGATTTCGATACCTGCATTGATTGCGGTATCTGCCTGCAGGTTTGTCCTGTTGAAGGGGCCATTCTTGCCGAGGAGCGTGGTGATCTGCAGAGAACCCCTTGAGGGATAGCGCCAGCGGCGCCCATCGAAGGTACGGGGACCTCACCAAGAATGGGGTTGAGCAGTTTGAGCCCGATTCCTAGGGTCACTCTGTTCGATGTGGCGCCATGACTGTTCTGGAACAAGGTCAGATCCAGATCCATACCGAAAATATTTTTCCAATCATCAAAAAGGCCGTTTATTCAGGCCATGAGGTTTTTTTACGGGAGCTGGTCAGCAACGCTGCTGATGCCATCAGCAAGCGCCGTATGGCATCCATGGCAGGAGACTGCAGTGAGGGTGAAGAAGGAAAGGTTGCAATTCGAATTGATCGTGAGCTGAAAACAGTCACCATTAGCGATAACGGCATTGGCATGACAGCCGATGAAGTGAAGCGCTATATCAATCAGGTTGCTTTCTCAAGCGCAGAAGACTTTCTTGAAAAGTACAAACAGGAAAGCGACGCCATCATTGGCCACTTTGGCCTTGGTTTTTATTCCAGCTTCATGGTCGCTCGTGAAGTGGAACTGGTCACACGCTCTGCGCGACCTAATGCCGAAGCCGTACGGTGGCGCTGTGATGGATCACCCAACTTCAGCCTCGAGGCCTGCGAGAAAGATGATGCCGGAACGGATGTTGTTCTCCACTTGATGGATGAGGAGCTCGAGTATCTCGAGCCAGCGCGCCTCCGCAGTTTGATCACGCAATACTGCGACTTCATGCCAGTTACCGTTGAACTGGAAGGGGAAGCGGTTAACAAGAAAGTTGCACCCTGGCGCCAGTCGCCGCGTGAACTGAGCGACCAGGACTACATTGATCTCTATCGCTATCTCTACCCATTCCAAGGTGATCCCCTGCTTTGGGTCCACCTCAACACGGATTATCCCTACGCACTTCAAGGAATTCTTTTCTTCCCGAAGGTGACTGGACGTGCTGATTGGGAAAAAGGTGAAATTCGCCTTTATTGCAATCAGGTGTACGTGAGTGACTCGATCAAGGAGATCGTGCCCCGCTACCTGCTTCCTCTACGCGGTGTTATCGATTCACCTGACATTCCACTGAATGTCAGCCGCAGCGCACTACAGACAGACCGACGCGTGCGCTCCATCGGCAATTTTGTAGCCAAAAA
>JAAZVJ010000093.1 GCA_018623675.1 Synechococcus sp. HW_metabat.54
TGAGCAAATTAGCCAACATCAAGAACTACCCCTTGGACGTTGGCGACGTGGTCTTGCTGGTGAGGGCAAGCCCAACGGCAGGAGCTCCATCCCATCCAGCCGTTCTCTCAACGGCTCGAGTTCCTCAAAGCCAACCCAGTGAATGCAATCCACTGGACAGGTGTCGATCGCTTCCTGAATGCAATCGCTGCTGTCACCATCCTGGCGAATCGCCCTGGAACGGCCCAAGTTCGGCTCGATCGCGAACGTGTTGGAAGCGACGTGGGCGCAATACCGGCATCCGATGCAAACAGCTTCGTCAACCCAAACGGCCTTTTCTCTGAGCTCACCACCCAAGACCGGTTCACGACCGGTGCGTTGTTCCTGTTGGTCGCCTGAGGCCCGATAGGCCGCGGAGGGATCAAACGCAAGGGCCACAAAAACGTCAGCCGAAGATCAGGCGTCCCAACGGGTCACCACAAGCTCAATGGAGCCATCCTGACAATCGCGCTGTTCAGCCACTTCAAAGCCCTCATCGGCACTGGCTGCCAACACCGTATTCAGGGCATAACGCTGGGTGAGCTTGGCGAGGAAGCGCTCAATTGGCACCTGCTGACGCCACAGATCGAGATCCGTAACCAATTCGTAGGCCCCCGTCTCGGCATTCCAACGGAAGCCGAGGTCTCCCCCCTCGTCCATTGGAACAGCAAGTTCAGCCTCAACGGTTTGGCCGCGGTAGCCCCGAACCTGGCGGGCACCTTCCTCAGGGGAATACCCAAGATCTTTAAGAGCGGCAACCAGGGGTTCGCGTTGACGCAGCTCGGTCTTGACAGTGCTGAAGTGGGACATCAGAGATGCTCAACGGACAGGGGCTGGGACTGTTCAGTCCGGTTGGTGTAGGCCTCAGATGTGGCCTCTCGCCGTTCGACAGAGCCCAGAGAAGACTCCAGTCGTTCAGTGAGTCCCAGGCAGGCATCTCCCTCAATCCCTTCCACCCGTTCTTCGACGCGACCGTCGGGGCGGATTCGGAAGCGGAGTGTGCGCTGGGGCATGCACCTCAACCATGTGTTGAGAGATGCTAGGCAACACCAAGCTGATCTGAGGCGGGGCTGTTACAGCTCCGCCACACAGGCCGCGTTCGAGCTCAGCTCAGAAAGCCCTCATCAATCAAAGCCTGCAAGCGCTCAAGGATCTCAGGATTTTCCAATTGTTCAAGAGCAACCCGCGCTTCATCACGCACGGAGGACTCAGCGTCATGCATCAGGGCATTGACCAAGGCTTCGACCACTTCCGTACGGCGCGGCTCCACAAGCTGATCAATCAATTGCGCAAGAGCCCAGATGCAGTTGCTACGCACAACGGGCTCACTATCAATGGCCAAACTCAGCAAGAGCTGTCCTGCCGCGAGATCGGCTTTCGCCGTTGTTTTGCCTCCTGCTTCAGCCAGAGAAACAGAAGCCCAGAGACGAACGGCCGCGATGTCGGTTTGAAGAGCTTTGACCAGCGGCGTTAAGACAGGCCCATCGGAGTGGTTCCCCAAACTCCAGGCCACCGCCTTCCGCACATAACCATTGGAATCGGCTTGCAGCAAATTCAGGAGTGGTTCAACCGCAACCGGAGATGGATTGCGACCCAGGGCATAGACCGCACTCATGCGCACAATCGGGCACGACTCCTGGAGCAGAGGAAGCAGGAGCGGGACGGCTCGAGGGTCGCGATGCTCACAGAACACCCTCAGGCCTTGCAATCTGTTTTCCGGCCCGCTCTGCAACAACTGCAGTCCGGCATCGCAATCACGGGCAGCCTTCAGCGTTTCGTCGACCTCTTGATCACAGTCGATCTCATCAAGCGGATCACTGAGCTGCTCTGCTGCAAGCTCTTTCTCGAGCACGTCGGGATCGATAGCCAAGTTGGCCAGCCCCTGGTCTCCAAGCTGGTTTTCACGATCGCTCATGTTGATGATCGTAGGTCCATCAGCGCTCGGCGGATCAGCCCATTGGAGCAGGCGCCAACATGTCCCCTGGGAGCCAGATCCTGGCGCTCACCGCCACAAGCGCCAAGGCAAACATCAGCACGATCAGAGCGGGGAGCAGGGTCGAGCGGAAAAACTGCACGTCTTCAAATCTTTCATCCCATTCTGGAGCCTGCCCATGCCGTCAGTGGGTCAACTTGCGCGGAGCCGGAAGCCATAGCTGCGCAACAAGGGCAACCCACACACCACCACCAGTGCCAGTGCCAGCCAACCGGTTAGGGACTGATGCAACAAGAAAGCACCTGAACCAAGCAGGCCTCCGAAGAGCACCGCACTGCTGAGAAGAAAGCGCTGGATCATTCCTCCGAGGGAATCCACCGTCTGGACGGCAAAGCGCTCGCGCCAGCGGCGCCAACCAGGCCCAGGCGGTTGAACCTGACGCACGAAGCGCTCGATCACCTCAGGAGATTCCGGCGGCGTGCAAAGCATCACCCCAAGCCACACCACCGCCGTGATGCCTGTGGTCACCATGAGGCGAACGCCGTAATCAGGAATCACCAGCAACGGCACCACTGACGTGCACAAACCCACCACAAACCCACACACCATGGCGGCCAATTCAGCAGCAGCATTGATCCGCCACCAGAACCAACGCAGCACCAACACAACGCCAGGGCCTGTGCCGATGGCGATCACGAGGCGGAACACAGTGCCAATGCTGTCGCTGATTAAAGCCGTGATCACACCCAGCACTAACAGCAAGACGCTGGTGAGTTGTCCCACCAACAACAACTCCCTCTGACTGGCCTTCGGACTGATGAAGCGCTGATAGAGATCGTGGGTGAGGTAGCTGGCTCCCCAGTTCACAGAGGTACTCACCGTGCTCATGAATGCCGCCACGAGGGACACCACCACCAAACCCAGCACCACTGGAGGGAGTAAATCCACAGCAAGCTTGGGGTAACTGAGTTCCCAGTTCGTTTCAGCGGGAAGCAGAACAAGCCCCGCCAGAGCCACCAGCACCCACAGCCAGCTTCGAATCAAATAATTGACCACGAGAAACACCCAACCCGCCAACTGAGCCTGGCGTTCATCGCGGGTAGCCAGCATGCGCTGAATGAATTCACCACCCCCATCACTGCGGCGAAAACTCCACCACTGCACACTCAGGTAAGCCAAGAACGTGGCGGCACTGATCCCGGCCCCCCCGATCCAATCAACGCCGCCCTCGTTCCAACGCCAAGGCACGAGGGAAAGAACTTCGGGACGCCCCAGATCACTGAGCTGGGAGAGCAGCGCATCCATGCCACCGGCAGCGTGAACTGCCGCCCAGGCCACGGCCACCGCCCCCAGCAGAGCGAGCACCAACTGCACAAAATCGGTGATCACCACAGCCCAAAGACCTCCGGCCACGGTGTAAGCGAGCACCAATACAGCCACAACGGCCAGCAAGACCACCGTGTCGGGAATCCCCCCGAGAGCCGTCATCGGCTGGTTCGACACGATGCCCAAGGCTTCCACCACCTTGCGCATCGCCAGGAAGGCATAGCCAATGCCGATGCAGTTCACCGGCAATGCCAGCAGAAACGCCTTCGTGCCCCGCAACCAGGCAGCGGGCGCACCTCCATAACGCAACTCAGTGAAGGCCGCATCCGTCAGCACGCCACTGCGGCGCCACAAAGGAGCAAACACCACAGCCATGGCGACATGGGCGAGACCAAAACTCCACCACTCCCAGTTACCCGCAAGACCGCGGGTTCCAACCAACCCGGCAACATACAAAGGGGTATCGATCGAGAAGGTGGTGGCCGCCATCGAGGCACCCGCCAACCAGCCATTGAGACTGCGCCCGGCAACGAAATAATCGTCTTCACTGCGATTCCGCCGTGCCAACCAGAGCCCCAGCACCAATGTGCCAAGCATGTAGAGCACAAGAATCAGCCAGTCGACGCCAGTCATGGCCCATCGCAGATGGGCGCAGTCTCCCTTAGAAACCAGGTTCTGGCTTGTTTTGTCGCCGCAATTGACCGCAAGCAGCGTTCTGATCTAATCCACGACTGGCTCGGAGGCTGACGGCAACGCCGCGTCGCTCCAGCACGCGACGGAAACCGGCAATCCGCTCTTGAGAGGGACGCTGGAACTCTTCTTCTTCGATCGGGTTGTAGGCAATCAAATTCACATGGCTTTGAAAGCCGCCGACTCGATCAGCCAATTCCTCGGCATGGGAGGGATGGTCGTTGAGTCCTCCCAAAAGGATGTATTCGAAACTCACACGCCGACCGGTAATCGCCAAGTAATGGCGACAGTCGTCGAGAAGCTCGTCGTAGGGATAGGCGTGAGCGGTGGGAATCAACTCTTCCCGTAACTGCTGATTGGGAGCATGCAGGCTGACCGCCAGGGTGAACTGGGCACGACCGAGGCGTTCCATCGCCAGTTCAGCAAGCTTGGGAAGGGTGCGGGGCACGCCCACCGTGCTCACCGTGATGCGACGTTGACCGATGCCGAGGTCATCGTTGAAGCATCGAATCGCCTCCAAAACCGACTCAATGTTGAGGAGTGGCTCCCCCATGCCCATGAACACCACGTGGGATGGGCGACGATCCATCACCTCGCGGATGCTGAGCACCTGATCGACAATTTCATGGGTGGCGAGAGAGCGTTGCAGCCCCCCCTTGCCAGTGGCGCAGAAACGGCAGGCCATGGGGCATCCCACCTGACTGGAGACGCACACCGTGAGGCGTTGATCGGTGGGGATACCAACCGTTTCGATGGTTTCGGCATCCTCGGTGCCAAGAAGCAGCTTGGTGGTGGCATCGCTCGCAACGGAGCGCAACTGCTCTTGCAACCGGCCCACCACCACACCCTGCTCCTGCAGAGCCGCACGCCAGGCCTTGGGCAAAACCGTGATGCCGCTTAAATCTCGAGCACCTTTGGCGTACAACCAGTCGTGGAGCTGACGCCCCCGAAAGGCCGACTGCCCTTGGGCAACGGCCCATTGCTCGAGATCGGCGGCACTGCGCCCGAGCAGTGCAGTGCTCACCAGGAGATCACACCGTGACCGAGTTTGTACTCGAGAACAAGCAGGGCAATGAAGCCCA
>JAAZVJ010000094.1 GCA_018623675.1 Synechococcus sp. HW_metabat.54
CCCAGTTCCGCCCAATCGGGCTCTTCGAGGGTGAGCCAATGGCGAGAAGCCCTCAATCTGAAGTCGAGCAGAAATTCAGGCTCGCCTTTCTTCGACGAGATCAGACGAACAACATCTTCACTGAGACCCTTGGGAATCTTCTCAGTTTCGATGTCAGTAACGAAACCGTATTTGTACGGCTGACTAACTAGATCGCGAGTGGAGACACTGGTCATGGCAATCAGCCTGCGGACGCGTGAATCTCCTCAGTGCTGATGGTCTGCGCATCACCACGGAAGGCGTTGTCTTCGGTGAGGAAGAGCATGCAATGGCACTCTTTGCGCTCGCGCATCGGCACGCAAGGGCAGTTCCAAAAGGCCTGCGACACCTCCGCCTCCTTGTCTTCGTAATGGCGACAAGGGCACAAAGCACCACCCAGCTCATCTTTGTGACGAGCAAGGCCCTTCAGCACGACGGCCGTCACACCCGGATCACTGCAGAAATAGGTTCCCGTGCGCTGGGCATAGGTCTCAGCGAACTTGCGAATGACCTCGAGGCTTTCAGCAGTGGGCTCAGTGTTGCCAGCGGGCGTGTCAGACATGAGCAGCGATGGAGGAAACGTTCAACTGGGCCGACTGTGAACCTGATGGCTTCAGGAAATACGAAACCATCGTGTTTCGTTTTTCGAGCCTAGGGCACGGTCTCGGCAAGTGCCGACCACAACCACCACAGCCAGAAAACCCATCTTGCCCCCACCACTGCTCTGCACCGGCTCGCCACGTCAGAGCGGATGCCCAGTCGCAGAAACCAACCAAGCGGAAGGCGGATAAAAACCCCTAGGAACCGACAGCGCCACGATTTGCGTGGCATCGTGAGGAAATCATCCTGGACCCATGGGCGCACACGCGCATGCCCCCACCCGTGAGACCACCCTCACCCTGCTCCTCCGGCAGGGTGAGTTGAGTGCGTCCCACCTTGCAAGGGAACTGGGCATCTCCGTGCAAGCCACGCGCCGCCACCTTCGCAGCCTCGAAGAAGAGGGATTGGTGGAATCGTCTTCCAGGTCTGCAGGGCCGGGCAGACCATCGAATCGATGGCGGCTCACCGATCGAGGGCATCAGCACTTCCCTGACGGCAGCGAAAACTTCGCGCTTGACCTACTCCATTCCATGGCGGCAACGCTGCCGCCGGAAGCGATGCGCTCCCTTCTCAGCCAGCAAACTCTCGACAAGGCAGGCCATTACCGCCACACCCTGGGTTCAGCCCCCTTGGAGGAACGTGTCGCGCGTCTGGCCGAATTACGACGACAAGAGGGCTATGTCACCGAACTGCAAGCTGATCCAGAGGGACAGGGGTGGTGTCTGAGCGAATACCACTGCTCTGTGCAGCGGATTGCGGAGGAGTATCCCGTGGTCTGCGACCAGGAACTGGAGCTCATGCGTCAAACCTTCCCCGACTGCCAGGTGGAGCGCGTCCACTGGCGACTCAAGGAAGGACATTCCTGCGGCTTCCGCATCACCCCTGGCCATGTCTGAAGGTGCTCAATCCCAGCCTGGCCCTCTCACCCGAGCCATGGTTGAGCGGATCGATGCCACATTGCTGCCAACCCTTGAGCGTCACCATTTGAGGTTGCTGGCCCATTGCTTGGCCAGCTTTCAGGAGATCGCCAGCCCATCAACCCAGGGGGCCTTCCCATCACAGGAAGCCCAAGAAAAGTGGTGCCAAGGCCATCCGCTCCTCCGCGACGATCCTCAATTTGGCGTTTTGTTGCTGCGCCAATTTGAAGCCGCTGGCCGCCAACTGGAAACCCTCGCCCAGACCTTGGGGATCACGCCACTGGAACTCACCCTTGAGCAACTGATCAACGCAGCCGTTGAAGCAGCGAAGAAAAAACACCTGAAGCAGTAGGCGGCAACGACCTGCGATCATCCGTTCACCCCTGCACGCCACAGGAAGCTGCGCATGCGCCTCGACATCCCCGATGCCCTCAGCTTTTTCCAGCTCAGCTGCGGGCGCTGGCGCTCACAGCGAAGCGTGCACCACTTGCTGCATCGACGCGCCGAAGCAGGCGGCTCACTGATTGTCGTTGACGATCTCGAGCGCAACGACCCTCGCCTCACCGAACTGGCGATCGCCCACAGCCAATCGCCTGATGCGATCGCAGGAGGAAGCTTCGTGCGCTGGAGCGCGTCGATGGCCTGGGACCAAAGCGGGGAAGGGCACGACGGTGAAACCTTTTTTGGCCTGATTCCTGACAGCCAAGACGGACGTTCTGGGCTGCTGCTGCGGACCATGGGCTACGCCGAAAAAGCCCCTGCGTCGTCCCGTTTCTCCATGGACGCAGACAACGGCCTCATCCTTGAGACCAGCTACGAGACCATGACGGTTTGGGAGCGTTTCAGCTTCGTGAACGAGAACATTCGCGTGCGCTCCAGCACCGTGCAGGGGCTGTCGAATAACGCGTCGTACTGCGTCGAGTGCCGCGTCACTAGCGAACAACCTGAAGAAAGCAGCATTCCGGCTGCCGGAAAACGACAGGCGCAGGAAGCGCTTTCAGCGTTTGGCTGGTAGCGATTATTACGGTCTGTAATCGCTTTTAAGGCAACTCCAGAACTGACTCAGAGCCTCGAATTACAGTCGACTTCAGTGTGCGTTGAAGCTCGCGTGGCCATTCCTCTTCTGAAGTACGCGCCGATCACTCAGAACTCCTTGAGAGCAGGAGTTCCGAACATCCGCATCGGCTCTGATGAAGAGTCAAGGGCTTATTCCATGGATATCGCCATGGATGCCGACAACCTGAAGACGGTGATCGAAAGCGCGTATCGCCAGATTTTCTTCCACGCGTTCAAAACGGACCGAGATGTCAATCTCGAGTCGCAGCTTCGCGATGGACAGATCACCGTTCGCGATTTCATTCGCGGTCTTGTCCTCTCAGACACCTTCAAGCGCAGCTTTTACGGTTTCAACAGCAATTACAAAGTTGTTCGCCACCTGTGCGAACGCATCCTTGGCCGGCAAGTCAACGGCAAAGGCGAAGAACTGTCTTGGTCCATCGTGATCGCGACCAAAGGCCTTGAGGGCCTAGTCGATGTGCTCCTCGATAGCCAGGAGTATCTCGATGCTTTCGGCTACGACACCGTCCCCTTCCAGCGGAATCGCGTTCTTCCTGGTCGGGAGCTTGGCGAGACCCCGTTCAATATCTCCACTCCCCGTTACGACGAGTACTACCGGGGCATCTTCGGGTTCCCTCAGATCGTCTACACCGGAACTGCAAAAGCGCTTCCTGCTCGCGCCAAGATCAAGCGCGGGGGTGCACCTGCCGACTACATGGCTTGGGTTGCAGGGATTGCCAACGCCCGTGGCGCTTCCCCAAGCGGCAGCCCCGACATGGACTACATGTCGAAAGTTCCCTACCGCAGCGTCGGGCGCTGAAGCCGTCAAAACGTGCTTCAAGGGAGGGCCTCCGGGCCCTCTTTTTTTTGGCCTCCGGGCATGCAGTGGTCAGGATCCTCTGACCCTGCGGGAGCAAGGTGATCGAAAAGGAAAGGTTTAACGCAGACTGATCCCAAAGAAACTTGGGTGGCTCCCTTCGTGACGCAAGCACTGTCTTCCTTGGCCCGGCTCACACTGCGTCAACTGCGCCAGATGGCCAGCGATTTAGGCGTGACGCTTTACAGCCGCAAGAGCAAGGAAGCTCTCGTGTCTGCAATCGCTGAGCGCCAGGGGCGCAAGAGCAGCACTGCGAAAACGATTGAATCTGAATTCTCGCCAGCAGCCAGCAGCGAGTCCAAAACCCGCGTGGTGTTCCTGCCTCGCGATCCCCAGTGGGCCTATGTGTTCTGGGAGATCAGCGACAACGACCGCAAACGAGCACAAACCGACGGAGCCGCCCACCTCAGCCTTCGCCTGGCTGACGTCACCGGGATCCAAGACGGAAGCTCTCACCCCCACACCCTCCAGGAAGTGCCGGTGGATAGCCACAGCACCGAGTGGTATCTCCCTGTTCCTCTTTGCGACCGCGACTACCGCGTGGAGTTGGGCTACCGGGCTGGTGCCAGCTGGATCTCCTTGGCCTTCTCCTCAACGGCTCGCGTTCCCGCCCTTCACCCCAGCGACCAGATCCTGGATCAGTTCGTTCCCTTCAGCTTGGACGCAACCCCTGCAGCAGCTCCCGTGAGCGCTCCCGTGAGTGCTCCAGACAGCGGCGACAGCAATCTGCATGAGCGTCTCTACCAAAGCGCGACGACCCATTTCCGCAGCCGTCGCGTCGGCTCTGAAGTGCTGCATGAGCAAGAGGGGATGCTTGGTGACCAACGCGGCTTGAGCGATTCTGGTGCCGGCCTCTGGGCCAGCGGACGCAATGAATCGGGTCTGGGCGGTGTAGCCCCCCGCCAGCGCTCCTTCTGGTTGATCGCCGATGCTGAACTGATCGTCTACGGCGCCACCGATCCTTCCGCCCGTCTCACCATTGGCGGTGAAGATGTGCCCCTCTCAAGTGACGGCACCTTCCGTATTCAGGTGCCCTTCCGAGATGGCAAACAGCTGTATCCCATCGAAGCCACCGCCGCCGATGGCGAACAGAAGCGCAACATCACGCTGAACTTCGAGCGCGTGACACCTGAAGACAACACCAATCCAGCGAGCGAAGCTCAGGTGGAATGGTTCTGATTCGATGAGCAGCGAGCGTTCAACCCTGCGTTGGATCGTGGCCATCACCCCTCTTGCAGGGGCGATGGCCTTTCCTGTTGTGGTTCCTCTCACCATTGCCAGGGTGGGCATTGGAGCTGGAGTCGGCGTGGCCCTGGTACTCAGCACTCTGTGGTTTGCAGCCATGCTCCGCACCGCTGAGATGCCGCACTAACCCAGCACCGGCACTCGGGGGGAATGCTTCCTTACAGAACTGGAAGAGCCCTCATCGTGTCTGGCCTTTCCTTGAAGACCGTCGCAGTCGCAGGTCTTCTGCTGCTGAATTCCGCCTGTAGTGAGCCTGGGCAAATCGTTGGCAAG
>JAAZVJ010000095.1 GCA_018623675.1 Synechococcus sp. HW_metabat.54
TCTCACCCGTGGGGTACACCTGGCCGCGGCCGCGGTTGCCGCCCACAAACACTTGGTACTTACCGAAGTGGATGTTGCTGTCGGTCGCGGGATCGGGCGACAGGATGGGGAAGACAATTTCCTGGTGCTCGTCTCCAGGGATCGGACCAACAAGAAGAATGTTGGGTTGATCGTCGCTGTACTGCGTGAAGTAGACGCCCTCGGTTTCCTCTTTGATTTCGTCAGTCCAGCGGTCCTGAGGAGCCAAGGTGAAGCCATCAGGAAGCTGGACGACAGCACCCACCTGAAGGGGCACCTGGCTGCCGTCGGCACCCACCTCAAGGAGGCCCTTCTCGTAGGGAATCTTGACGGCGGCGGTGAACACGGTGTCGTGGAGAACCGACTGGGGAAGTTCGACCTGGGTGGTCTTCTTGGCGAGGTGACAGTTGGCGCAAACGATCTTGCCTGTGGCTTCACGTGGTGCGTCGTAGTTCTGTTGTGCCCAGAAGGGGTAGGCCCAGGAAGCAGCGGGGGCCGTGAGCACGGCCATGCCGACGATCAGAGCGGCAAACAGTGGAGAAAGAAGGCGGCGCATGGGGGACGAGGGGCGGAAGGAGATGGGAGAAACGGTTGGGTTGATCAGGCCCACCAGGGCTTCTCGCCCGTGCGGAAGTCGGTTTCGGTCCACTGGCTCACGAACACGTTGTCGTTCTCGACGCTCACATTGGCCAGAGCCAGGGACAACGGTGCAGGGCCACGAACCACCTTGCCGGTGGCGTCGTACTGGCTGCCATGACATGGGCACATGAACTTGTTGGCACCACTGTTCCAAGGCACCACGCAGCCCAGGTGGGTGCAGATTGCGTTGATGCCGTAGCTACCGATGGCATCGTCGCCTTCAACGATCAAATAGGTGGGGTCCCCTTTGAGACCCTGCACCAGGCTGCGGTCACCGGTGGGGTGGCTGCTCAGCCAGCCGGACGCAGTAATGGCATTTCCGAGCTCATCCTTCGCGGTGGTGCCACCACCACCACCAGCAGCCCGGGGTGGAATGAAGTAGTTGGCAACTGGATAGAGAGCACCCAGGGCAACGCCAGTCACAGAGCCGAAGGTCAGCAGATTCATGAACTGCCGACGACCCATTCCGGGCACATCGCTCGAGGAGGCTTGGGTCATGGCGGGTGATCAACCGTCACTGAATGGCGACCATTATGGACGCCAAAGGGCCCTGTCACGCTTGCTGTCGACAGGGCTTCATCGATTGTTCTTTCTTGCGATTCCGTGCTCGACGTCCGTGCCGACGAAGCCCCAAGGCCGCTCACCGTTGATGAGGTGATCGGCTGTCTCCAGCAGCGATGGCAGGCGAGTTACGACCTTCAGCTGGTGGTGCGGCGGAAGCGTTTGTACTTCCAGGTGATGTGGGCCTACCTCGAGCAGCAGTCGTTTCCGCTCGATGAGACGGCCTATCGGGAGCACATTGCCCAGGTCATTGATGTTGTGAATCGTTTAGCTCAGGCCGAGGTGGTGCGGGACTGGTTGGGCTCGACCCGCGATCGTCCGCGACTGGGGAAAGCCCTCAGCCTGCCGCTTGAGGGGGCGGAGCGTTTGGAGGAGTTTCTGCTTTGAAGCCCTGGGTGAGGGCCACTAATCCCACGCCAAGGAGATAGAGGGCTGTGATCGCCCCGGCCAAGAGCAGCATGGTGACCGGGTCGGTGGAAGGGGTCAGCACGGCCCCGGCTAATGCCGCTGCGAGCACCACCCAGCGCCAGGCCGCCAGCATGCGCGTCCAGGTGATCAAGCCGAACAGACCGAGCAGCAATTGCAGCACTGGCAGTTGGAAGGCCAGGCCAGTCGCCAGCATCAGCAGGAGCACGAAGTCGAGATAACGCTCGATCGACCACAGTGGCTCGACGACATCGGCCCCATAACTCACCAGAAAGCGCAACGCAGCCGGTACCAATGCCCACCAGGCGAAGGCCAGTCCGCCCAGAAACAACACGGCCGATCCAGCGACCGCCGGTGCAATCAAGCGACGTTCCTTGCGGGTCAGGCCCGGAAGCACAAAGGCCAAGCCCTGAAACAAGATGTAGGGGAGAGCCAGGGTGAGACCGGCGTAGCCCGCCACCTTGAACGACACGAACAGGAACTCGCCCGGCGCCAATTGCAGGAAGTGAATCGAGCTCGCCGGCTCTTCCAGCAGTCTCACCAGGGGTTTCACAGCCACCAGGCAGCCCAGTGCTGCGACCACCACGGCCAAAAGGCTGCGCAGCACCCGTTGACGGAGTTCCTCGAGATGGTCCACCAGGGGCATCTCCGTATCTCCAGGAAGTTCCGGCTCCTCCGTCCGGCCGATGCGGATCGGCGGCGGGGGTTGGAGGGTCTGGGGAGCGACGTCCGGCTGATCGATCGGGTCGGGAGGGCTCAGTAGGGCGTTCCTGTGCTCGGCTCAGGCTAGAAGTTCTTTGGCCTGGAGCTGTTGTTGAGCCCGTTCCGGTTCGGCCCAGCGCACGGTTCCACCCCGATGTCGCACTGTGCCCGGTCCAGCACCGGCGATGCGCTGCAGCTGTTCCACGGGCACCATCACCACTGCCACGCGGCCGTTGGCGCGCGCGCGACTGAAGAGGGCTGCGAGATCTGCTGCCAGGTTCAGATCGGGCTCTTCCGCCAATCCGCTGGATGCCTTTAGCACCACATGGCTGCCGGGGCATTCCTGCGCGTGAAACCAGAGATCCCCTGGTCGTGCCTGGCGCAGGCTGATCCAATCATTTTGACGATGATTCCGCCCCACCTGGATGGTCAGCCCACCAGGCGAACGCACCTCCAGGGGTTGTGGTTGCCCGTCGGGGCGGCTTTGCCCCTGACGCCGTTTGTTGCGCTGGCGTGGAGCGAGGAGCTCCTGGGCTTCCAGTCGTAGCTCCTCTAGTCGCCTGATCCGCTCATGGTGGCTGTCCCAATCGGCTGTGAGCACGTCGTCAAGGAACGCCTCGCTGCCTTCGATCAGGGCAAGGCGTTGGTGGTGGTGCTGTTGTCGCTCCTTGAGCAAGGGCACGGCTCGCCGCAGCTTCTTCGCCTTTTTGTAGAGCTTTTGCGATTGATCGATTTGTTCTCGCGTGGGCCTGGCGAGGCACAGCAGCGCGTCGGCTTCTCGTTGAAGTTGGCCGGCGTCTTCGGTTGCTTTCAGCCTTTCGGTCTGCTCCTGCAGTTGCAACTGTTCACGCTGCTTGGCCTGCACCAGTCGCTGGCGCAAGTCGTCACTGTGACGTTGCAACTCACGCGCTTGAAGCTGATCGCGATAGAAACGTCCGAGCATCAGGCTGATGGGCTGAACCGGTGCACTGCAGCTCTGATCGACAGTGGCCTGGTTTCCCCAGACCCGGTAGTTGCTGTCTCCAGACAGTTGAAGGTTGAAACGCCCCTCCTCAAGGCAGTGCAGCCATTGCCGCCATTGGTTGTGGAGTTGGGTCCATTCAGGGTCGCTGAGTTCTTCCACCGAGCGCTTCAGCAGCGGACCGGCCAGCTGCCGCGCTAAGGCCGGACTGATGCCTTGATAGGTCTGTGGAAGCGCCTTGGATAGCGGAAGTGGCACAAGGCGCAGACGCTGCTGCCAGCGCTCAAAACTTTCATCCGCTTCAGGTGCTCTCCCCTGGAGTGGAGGCGGAGGGGTGTAAGCGTCACCTGTTCCGATCGGCCGTACCCGGGATTGGTGGTCGCGCACCTGGCGACCAAGGGCAATCACCTGTTTGTGTTCATCCAGGAGCAGCAGGTTGCTGTGGCGCCCCATGATTTCGAGCACCACATGGCGCTTCAGTGCATCTCCAGGGCGATTCGCAAACTCGAAACTCACGACCCGTTCAAAACCCTCCTGTCTGATCTCCACGAGGGCGAGCTGGCGAAGGCTGTGCTGGCTTTGCTGCGCCAGGGTGCTGCCGCTGCCCTGTTTCGGCGGAGGAGGGATCTGGACCAGTCGCGGGCAGTCGGCTTTCCAGCTGAGCTCCAGCCACACCATGCCCTTGAGGGTGCGGAATCCCAGTTGAAGGGTCTGGCTATCGGGTTGTTGTGCCTTCTCAAAGCGACTCGGCAGCATGCGGCTGCGCAGGTCACTCACCACCGCTCGCAAGGTGGTGACGTCCATGGCCTGGGGAGAGGGCAAGCCCATCGCTGATGCGTCGCAATTTGCGGTGCTGGATGCCTTCCTACCCTGCGAGACGACCTGAGGCGATCCATGGCCCCTTCCGAGACATGCGCAAGGCTCACTGTGCTCACTGGGCCCAGCGGCGTTGGCAAGGGAACCCTCGTCAGTCGTCTGCGGGAGCGTCATCCCCGTTTGTGGTTGTCCGTCTCGGCCACAACCCGTGCTCCGCGGGAGGGGGAGGAGCATGGCCAGCACTACTTCTTCCACAGCCGCGAGCGTTTCGATGCTCTTGTGGCGGAAGGCGGCTTGTTGGAGTGGGCCGAATTTGCGGGCAACTGTTACGGAACGCCCCGCCAACCGGTTGAGGCGCAGCTGGCTTCAGGGTTGCCCGTGTTGCTTGAAATTGAACTGGAAGGTGCGCGTCAGGTGCGTCGCTCGTTCCCTGAGGGGTTTCAGATCTTTCTTGCACCCCCCAGCTTTGAGGAGTTGGAACAACGCATCCGAGGGCGTGGCACTGATTCTGAGGAAGCAATCCAAAAACGCTTGGCTCGAGCCCGTCAGGAGCTGGATGCCCAGGCTGAATTTGATGCAGTTGTCGTCAATGACGATCTCGATGTGGCTTTGGCAGAGCTGGAGCGCTTGATGGGTCTCGTTTGATCTGTGCCTCTGCCTGAATGATTTGGCATCAAAAAAGGGCCCGAAGGCCCTTTTTTGATGGATCGTCTGATCACATGGGGTGGAACAGCAGATCGGGGAAGAAACGGTTCCACTCAATCAGGATGCCCGCAGTGAGGGTGAACCAGATGGCAGCAACCACAGGGGCAGTGGTAA
>JAAZVJ010000096.1 GCA_018623675.1 Synechococcus sp. HW_metabat.54
TACCTGGATCTCCATCTCAACCCCCACTGGGGGCAAGGTCGTCTTGCAGCCCAGCAGGACCAGCAATCTCAGATCGCCGAAGCAGAACGGCTTGCCTATGTGGCGTGCACGCGAGCCCAACACCTTCTGGTGCTGGGCTGGCCTGGTGCCGACTGCGCTGAGGAAGGAAACCCCCTCAGCCCCTGGCTGCTCGAGCACGGCCAAGAGCGGACGCTTCACCTGCATCGCTTGGCCTGCCACAACTCAGCAGATCCATCCCCCTGGCAACCAGCCCCACCTGAGGGAGCGCTGTCACTGGGTCCGACACCAACCCGGTCGCTCGATCAACACTGGGGACGATCCAGTTATTCCGCTTGGGCCCACTCCCAGGCACCGCTCTCGCCGGAAATGCGAGAAGAAGGCAGAGATACCGACGCCATGAGCCTGGAACCAGATCCAGAGCCGGAGAGACTGCCATCGAAGAGCACAAGCCAGGAGCCCCGTGGCGTTGTGGATCCAATGCCATGGCCCGAGCTTGGCCCCCTCGCCCAGTTCCCACGGGGAGCTGGGCCCGGCGATGCCCTGCACAGAATTTTGGAGCGCATCAATTACAGCGATCTGGCGGCAGGTGATTCAAACCACTGCCGCGAGCTGATCGAACAGGAATTGCCGCGAGCTGGCATCAGCGTCGACTGGACCGATGCACTGCTCGAAGGACTGATTCAACTGGTGCGCACTCCCCTGGGAGGTCCGTTAGGAGACTACCGACTCGGAGATCTCCAGCCAGGCCAATGGCTGAATGAAATGAATTTCGATCTGCCGCTGGCCCACTGCGCCAAGGCGACAGAACAGGAAGAGAACAGGCAACGACTCGTGCGCAGCAGCGGGCTTGCCCGAGTGTTTGAACACCATGCCGGTGGTCTGTTCAACAGCCGCTACGGCCATCAACTTCAACGGCTTGAGGTTGCCAGTCGAGGCTTCCTCACAGGCTCCATCGATCTGGTGTTCTGCTGGCAAGAGCGCTGGTGGGTCGCCGACTGGAAAAGCAACTGGCTTGGAGAGCGCGATGACGATGGGTCGGTGCGTTGCTGTGGCCCAATCCACTATCGCGAGCAGGCCATGGTCGAACTGATGGAAGCCAACCACTACCCGCTACAAGCGCACCTCTACCTCGTGGCCTTGCATCGCTACCTGAGCTGGCGACTGCCCGACTACGACCCCGCAAAACATCTTGGTGGGTACGGCTATGTCTTTCTCCGAGGCGTTCCAGGCCCCATCAACTGCGAAGGGCGTCAAGCATCGGCAGCAACGCCAGGGGTGCTGGTGGATCAGCCGAGCCTGAAACGAATCCTGGCCCTGGATACCTTGCTCCGGGAAGGACAGCCATGAGCAAACAACAGCCATGAGCACACATCAGCCATGAGCAGCCTTGGCAATGCCCTGATGGACAGCCTGATGCGGCTGCGACCTCCAGGCCCTGGAAAGACGGCGGATTTAAAGCCCATCGTGCAGGCCCTAGCCGATGCCCTCGAGCGGGGCGAACTGGCGATGGATCTTTCCAAGGAGCCACCGGAAGGCCTCGACAACGAGCATTGGCCTGAGGGGGTTCTTCACACCCTGGAAAGCAGTGGATGGCTGGTCAACGCCGATGCGCTGGATGCCGATCCCCAAGCGCCCATCGTGCAAGACGGTGATTGGCTGCGCTGGAGGCGCTGGCACCAGCAACTGCAGCACTGCCTCACGAATTTGCTGAGCTTGGCGGGACAAGCGGTGCAGAACCCAGTGGCTGAGGAAGCCCGCAAGACGGCACGGCAAAGGGCGCTCCAGGCAGGCCTGGATCAGGAGCAATGCGATGCCGTGATCGCTCTGCTCGATCGGCGTTTGGTTGTCCTGACGGGGGGACCAGGCACCGGAAAGACATCCACCGTGGTGCAAATGCTGGCGGCCGTCTTGCACGACAAACCAGATCTGCGGATCCAGCTGACTGCCCCCACCGGGAAAGCAGCAGCGCGCCTGCAACTTGCCATTGCAGAAGGCTGCGCACTTCTTGAACCAGGACTGTCAGCCACGCTTCAGACGCTCCCTAGCGGAACGCTGCACAAACTCCTGGAGGCCCAGGGAGATAACCGCTTCCGCCGCAATGCCTCACAACCTCTTTCTGTCGACCTGGTGGTGGTTGATGAGGTGTCGATGGTGGATCTGCCCTTGATGACAGCTCTGCTGGCAGCCTTGCCAAATCATGCACAGCTGCTGCTGGTGGGCGATGCCGATCAACTGCCGCCCGTCGGGCCTGGGGCCGTCCTCCAGGAACTCACGACCCCAGCGAATCTGGCCCAACTCGGGGCCGCAGCCGTTCAGCTGAAAACCACTTATCGCAATAACGGTGCCATCGCAGCGCTCGCCGCAGATCTACGCGAGGGCAACACGTGTCTGGCTCCGGCCACTCTGCGCAACCTCCAACCCAGCGACAACGTGCAATGGATTGCGGCCAAGCGTCATGCGGTGCCCACTCCGCTCCTCAAAAAGCTTCAAGAGCGTCAGACGTCTCTGAAGCAACTGGCAGACAACCTCATCTGGGTGAACGACCAGCCTGACCGCGATACCGCAGCAGAACTTCTTAAGGCCTTGGAATCCTGGATCGCCCTCAGCCCGGTGCGTCAAGGCCCCTGGGGGGTGGAAGCCCTCAATCGCGTGCTCCTAGGTGAACGGTTCACACAACCTGTGCAGGCCTGGCCACCAGGAACCCCTGTCCTCAATCGCCACAACCGACCCGAACAAGGCCTCACGAATGGGGACATCGGAGTTGTGGTGCAACACGGCCATGAGACGCGGGTGCTGCTTCCAGGCGGCAGGGTTCTCCATCCAGCCCAACTCTCAGGAGCAGAACCAGCCTTTGCTCTTACGGTGCACAAGGCCCAGGGCAGTCAATACGACTCGGTCGTGCTGCTCTTACCGCCACAGCGCCGACAGGATCCCCGCTTGGCCTACACAGGGCTGACCAGGGCCAAACATCAGGCCCTCCTGATCACCCCAGACGATTGAAACCACTGGCCAGAGCCCAACAAGCTGGGCATGCTGGAAGCCCTGCAGGGATCGTGTGAGTCATCAAGACAGTCGGGTCGTGCGTCCTTGGGGGTGGTACGAGGACTTACTCGATGGGCCCGGCTACAAACTCAAACGCCTCTGGCTCGATTCCGGGCAGCGTCTCAGCCTTCAACGGCACCAACACCGCAGCGAAAACTGGACTGTTGCAGCGGGCGACGGAGTGCTGTTCTGCGACGGAGTCCTCAAGGACGCAACACCCGGCATCACCTTTCACATCCCCTGTGGTGCTGTCCATCGTGCCCAGGGAGGGGATCAAGGGCTAATGCTCATTGAGGTGCAGCACGGTGCATTGCTTCAAGAAAACGATATTGAGCGCCTCGAAGATGATTTCGGCCGAGTGTTAAGTTGATTAATCAACCTTGAAGAAAGGGCAAGCAATCAGATCGGCTTCGGCCGTGTTGGACGTTGCCGGCCTGACTTGAAGGAATCAATCAGGCCACTGCCTTTTCAACATGACCCAGAGTGCATCGCACGGTGATTTCGCGTGCTCAGTCGATCTCAGTGCAACGGATCTGAACACCGACGCAGCCGCCACTGCCAGCGATAACAACAGCGGCGCAGCAGCAAACGCCGGCGCCGAAGTGTTCACCACGGTGATTGAGTCTGCTAGCGACACCGAGAACAACACCGAGGCATCCGGCTTTGCAGGGTTCGGTTTCAGTGAGGCCCTGCTCAAAACCCTCAGCGACAAGGGATACAAAGAACCTTCCCCGATTCAGGCAGCAACCTTCCCTGAACTGATGCTGGGCCGTGACCTGGTGGGTCAAGCTCAAACAGGTACAGGCAAGACCGCAGCATTTGCCCTACCCCTGCTGGAACGCCTCGAGAAAGGGGCATCGAAGCCCCAGGCACTGGTGCTCGCTCCGACGCGCGAATTGGCCATGCAGGTGGCTGATTCCTTCAAGGCCTACTCGGCTGGCCACCCCCATCTGAATGTTCTAGCCATCTACGGCGGCTCAGATTTCCGTTCCCAGATTCATGCCCTCAAGCGAGGCGTTGATGTGGTGGTGGGCACCCCGGGCCGCGTCATGGACCACATGCGCCAAGGGACTCTCGACACCAGTGGATTGCGCAGCCTGGTGCTTGATGAAGCCGATGAGATGTTGCGCATGGGCTTCATCGACGACGTGGAATGGATCCTGGATCAACTGCCAGAGGAGCGGCAGGTTGTGCTGTTCTCGGCAACCATGCCGTCGGAGATTCGCCGACTCTCAAAGCGTTACCTGCGAGAGCCAGCAGAAATCACGATCAAGACGAAGGAAAAGGAGGCCCGCCGCATTCGTCAGCGCTGCATCACCCTTCAAAACAGTCACAAGCTTGAAGCCCTCAATCGCGTGCTTGAGGCCGTCACTGGTGAAGGGGTGATCATTTTTGCCCGCACCAAGGCCATCACCCTGAACGTCTCGGAATCACTCGAGGCGGCAGGTCATGACGTGGCAGTGCTGAACGGTGACGTGCCCCAAAACCAGAGAGAACGCACCGTTGAACGCCTCCGCAAGGGCACGGTGAACATTCTGGTGGCGACAGACGTGGCGGCTCGAGGGCTCGACGTCGATCGCATTGGCCTGGTGATCAACTACGACATGCCGTTCGATAGCGAGGCCTACGTGCACCGCATCGGTCGCACAGGTCGAGCCGGTCGCAGCGGTGAAGCGGTTCTGTTCGTCACGCCTCGGGAGCGTCGTTTCGTCAACAACCTTGAGCGAGCAACAGGCCAGGCGATTGAGCCCATGGCCATTCCCAGCAACGCTGAGATCAATCAATCCCGCCTCGACAAACTGCGCCAGCGACTCGCTGAAGCTGCGACTGGCGAAAAGCAACAGACCGATGAGGCTGTACTGCTTCAAGAA
>JAAZVJ010000097.1 GCA_018623675.1 Synechococcus sp. HW_metabat.54
AGATCACGCTGGCTGTGCGGCTCTCTCCGGTGCAAAGCGCCATTTCACCAAAGACACTTGCTTTGTGCAGGCTGGCCACCTGTTGGCCAGGCCAGGAGAGAGCACTTGTGCTGCCACTGGTTTTGAACACATCCAAATTGCCGCTAGCAACGACGTAAAGGCTGTCGCCGCGATCGCCTTGGCACACCACCGTTTCTCCAGGTGCAAAGCATTGGCAGCGGGCAGCATTCGCCAGGGTGGTGAGTTGATCGTGGCTGAGGTGGCCGAAGATCTCGCTTGCTGCCAGAAGCTGCTCCTTCTCAAGTTGGGTTACATCGTTGGATGGCAACTTCGCCTGTGATGCTTCTGTGCGGATATCGCGGATCGGGTAGGGGATGGATTGATGAATGCGCTGAAGTGAATACCAGATCTGTTCCAGCAGGTCGCTTTTCAGTTGCTGAAGCTCCAGCGCTGATGTCTGCCAAGTCATCAAGCGATAGGTGATTGCACTGTCGGCAAATGCTTTGACCCAAACCTTTGGGGGCGGATGCCGCAACACTTTCCGGTTGGTGCGCAAGGTGCGCTGCAGCAGCTGAATGGCTTGCCGCGGCGGCAGGCTGTAGTCGAGCCCCAGGTCGATGGTTTGACCAACGGGTTCTTGGGGTTTGAAGCGGCGCAGCCCCTCCATGGTGATTCGGCTGTTGGGCACCACCGTGATGGATCCATCCAGGCTGCGAACGCGCGTGGTCATCAGTCGCAGCGATGTGACGACTCCACGGGTTCCCCCAAGGTCGATCCAGTCACCTTCTTCAAAAGGGGAGTCGACCTGGAGAGAAATGCCAGCAAAGAGGTTTTTCAACGTTTCTTGAGCGGCCAGGCCAAGCACAGCCGTGACCACGGCAGAGGTGGCCGCGAGACCCACAAGATTGATGCTGAAATCGCGGTGGAGCAGCACCAGGGTGACCGCGCTGATCACCGCAAGGGTGCTCAGGTCCCGCAAGATTTTGGCTGTGGGTTTCCACCAGCCCAGGTCCGGAGGGACCTGGAAGATGGCCCAGCTCATGAGGCGGATCAAGCTGATGGCCCACATCAGGCTGATGCTCATGGCCAATGATTTCTGCACTAGTTCCCCCCCTTCGTCGCCCATGAACCCGGTCAGGGCCGTGAGCAGTGGAATCAGCACTGCCGCAATCAGCGGGATGCGTAAGGGTGGAGGCGTCAGCTTCTGGCGCTTGCACACTCGCTTCAGGGCGAGTAAGGCCACCATGGCCACAAGGCTGAGAGCCAGAGTCATGGACGTTTAGCTCTGCAGATAAGTGCTCTGGCGCAGGCTGCTTTCCAGGTGATCCATCAGTCGCCTGGCCTCATCAATCTTGAGCTGATTGCAGCGGATCGAGTGTTCACTCGCCACCCTGAGCCGCTCAAGTAGCGCGTCTGGGTTGTGCTCCATGGCAGTGAGCACCTCGGCATTGGTGTCGCCGCGCACCACATGGTCCACCTGGTAGTCGCCTCCGGGAGCGAGGCGGATATGCACTGCATCGGTGGTGCCAAACAGGTTGTGGAGATTGCCCATCACTTCTTGATAAGCACCGCCCAGGAAGAGGCCAATCAAATAGGGCTCATCAGGTTGTAGGGGATGGAGTTCCAGCAACGGTTTGCTGCGGCCATCGGCAATAAAACGGTTGAGGCGACCATCGGAATCGCAGGTGAGGTCAGCGAAGTGGCCGAGTTCTGTGGGTTTCTCGCCGAGCCTGTGGAGCGGCATCAACGGAAACAGTTGTTGGATGGCCCAGGTGTCGGGGGCTGACCTGAAAATCGAGAGATTGGCGTAGTAGGTACGCGCCAGGACGGCCGGCAATTCCTGGAGTTCGTTGGGGAGATTGTCGTCCTGGGGGAGACGCTCCACCAGCGACCTTGCACACGACCAAGTGAGCTGTTCGGCCCTGCTTCGGTCGGTCAGACTCAAGTAGCCAAGACGGAAAGCAGCTAAGGCATCGTCCTTGAACTTGAGGGCATCGTTCCAGGCTTCCTGCAGGCGGGAGACATCGGCACTGCCGTCTTGGGGAAGGGTGTTGATGCCTTCCAGGGTGTCGCGCAAGTTGCGCACGATCAGGGGTTCGTCTTCGCTGGGTAGAGGTGTGGCTTGAGGTAGCCCACCGGTTCCAAGCACGTTGAACACCAGCACGGAGAAGTGGCTGGCGATGGCGCGGCCGCTTTCGCTCACCAGGGTTGGTACGGCAACACCGTGGGGTTCACAACCCTCTTTCACGGTGGCGACGACATCGTTGGCGTAGTTCTGCAGGGAGTAGTTGGTGGAGGCGGCTGTGGCTGTGCGGCTGCCGTCGTAGTCGATGCCCAAGCCACCACCGACATCCAGGTAGCCCATCGGAGCACCGAGCTTGTGCAACTCCACATAAATCCGGGAGGCTTCCTGCAGGGCGTCCTTCACGACGGCAATGTCGTTGATTTGGCTGCCGACATGGAAATGGAGCAAACGCAGTTCTTGCAGTAGCCCCGCATCACGTAGAGCTTCGACCGCGGCCAATATTTCCGGCACGGGTAGGCCAAATTTGGCCTTTTCGCCGACGGAACTCCCCCAGCGGCCTGTGCTGCGACTGGACAGACGGGCGCGGATGCCAATCAGAGGCGCTGCCCCGAGTTCTCGGCTGGCATCGATGATTCGCTGCACTTCATCGGCTTGCTCGATCACCACCACGGGGCGACGGCCGAGGCGGCGGGCAAGGATTGCTGTTTCGATGTAGCGCTGGTCTTTGTAGCCGTTGCAGATCAACAGCGCTTCAGGATCGTCGATGAGCGACAGGGCAATCAGCAGTTCTGCCTTGCTGCCTGCCTCGAGGCCAAAATGCCACCGCCGCCCGCAGCTCACGAGTTCTTCCACCACATGGCGCTGCTGGTTGCACTTCACGGGGAAGACGCCCTGGTAGCGACCGCTGTAGCCGTAGCGGGTAATCGCGCGCTCAAAAGCGGCGTGAAGACTCTCGAGTCTGTCTTCGAGGATGTCGTCGAAGCGGATTAGGAGGGGCAGGTTGAGGTTGCGGCCCTGAAGGCCTTCAACCAGTTCAACGAGATCGAGGCTGCCGCCCCGTTCCCCGCGCGGTTGAACACTGACATGCCCGCGCAGATTGATGGAGAAATAGGGATCCCCCCAGCGCTCGAGGCCATAGAGCTCCGCGCTGTCTTGCACGTTCCAGGGCATGGTGACTGGAGCCTCGCTGGAGGTCGCCTCATGGCCCGAACGGTTGGGGTCGGCGAGCACCATGCCGATGAAGCACAACAGAGAATCAGATCAAATCTAAGGAGCGTGAAACCGGGCAGCAGAAACGCGTTGGTGCTCTGTTGGCTTGCCAAGGGGGAGGCCAAGCACGGAGCATGGCCCAGTTCTGACTGTTTTCTTCTTCATGGCCACCGAACGCACATTCGTCGCCATCAAGCCCGATGGTGTCCAGCGCGGGCTGGTGGGCGAAATCCTGGGTCGCTTTGAGCGCAAGGGTTTCAAGCTGGTGGGCCTGAAGCAGATCACCCCAAGCCGTGAGTTGGCCGAGCAGCACTACGGCGTCCACAAGGAGCGTCCTTTCTTCGCTGGTTTGGTGGACTTCATCACCTCTGGCCCTGTTGTGGCCATGGTTTGGGAAGGCGATGGCGTGATCGCCAGCGCTCGCAAGCTGATCGGCGCCACCAAGCCCCTGGAGGCCGAGCCCGGCACCATTCGTGGCGATCTGGCTGTGAACATCGGCCGCAACGTGATTCACGGCTCTGATGCTCCTGAAACTGCCCAGTTCGAAATTGGCCTCTGGTTCCAGGCTTCTGAGCTGAACGACTGGACCCCTTCTGATCAGGGCTGGCGCGTCGAGGGCTGATCTCCTCTTGGGTCTTGTCACGTTCCGTGAGGCCTCTCGATCCCCAAGGCAACAATGCCTTGGGGATTTTTTATGCGAAGCGATCCCAGCGGAAATGGGGCAGCAGCGAGGCCAGATCGCTGCGAGGCTGAGCACCACTGGCGAGGTCGGCGAGTAGCTCGGAGGTGGCGCTCGCCATCAACACACCATTGCGGTGATGCCCACAGGCCAGCCAGAGCCCCTCGATCGGACTGGGCCCCAGAAGGGGGCCTTCGTCAGGGGTGCAGGGCCGGAATCCCCACCAGCGTTCCATCGGTGGCCAGTTCACAGCTTCCGGTAAGAGGGCGGCGATGCCCTGCTTCAGCGTTGTTTGGCCTTGAGGGGTTAACCCTTCACGAAATCCTGCGTCCCGTTCTGAGGTGGCTCCCACCACCACCAACCCGTCTTCCCTGGGCACCAGGTAAGTGCCGGGTCCAAAGATCACCCGCCGAAGCGCCCCCCGCGGGGTTTGAAGCGACAGCATTTGCCCTTTGACGGGAAAGACCGGGAGCTCTGGAAGCAGTTGGGCACTCCAGGCACCGCTGCAGAGCACTGCTGTGTTGCAGGGCAGGGTGGTGACCTGACCCTCGGAATCGCGGGTCCGGACGGCTTTCAGCTGCTGGCTCTCTCGCACCAGGTCCAGCACCTCCACACCTTCCTGAAACAGCACACCTCGATCCACGCAGGCGCTTTCCAGTGCCCGCATGAGCTGGCGGCGGTTGTCGATCTGACCGTCTTGTGCAAAAAGCAGGCCTGCTTCCCATTCCGGGGCCAAGCCGGGCAGCTCCTGTTGCAACTGCTCTCGGTTCAGGGCTTCGCCAAAGGATGCGGTGGGGTAGGCATCCCGCTCATGAGCCTTGCGGAAGGGCACCACGATTCCGGTGGAGCGCAGTCCGCAGGGGAGTCCGCTGTCGGCTTCGATCTGGGCGACCCAGCTGGACACACGGCCCAGGCTCAGTTGCCCGAGGGCTAAGAGAGAGCCGCTAAGGCCCTCTGCATGAGGAGCCAGCATTCCGGCCGCGACAAATCCTGCAGCTTCACTGCGCCGGC
>JAAZVJ010000098.1 GCA_018623675.1 Synechococcus sp. HW_metabat.54
CGCCTGATCTGGGCTCAATCCTTCGATACTCACCGTGCGACGTTCAACGGCGCGTTCCAGCTCGTGGTCGTAGCAGCGGTCGTAGTAATCGAGCATGGCTCGACTTGCTTCATGCCAGTCAGCGCAGGCGATGGCGTCGAGCGCTTGTCGCGTTCTCTGAGGGCCCAGTCGGCGACTGATGCGGTGGGTCGCATCCGCCAGGGCTTCACTGCCTTGATGGCCGTACACCTCGACCAACTGATTGACCCTCTCCTCAAGGGAGCGACGCACTTCCAGAACTTCCGTGGCCTGCATCTGCACAAACAGGTCGCGAGGGATGCGACATCGCCCCACCTGGGCGCTTTCGGCTTCCAGCCAAATTTCAGTCGCCCCTGATTGGCGGTGGCCATCAAGCGCTTCCGCAAGGCGATTTTCGTAGTGCTCCGTGCTGGGTTGATCGGGGAGTCCCAGGCCTCCAAAACTGCTGCCGCGATGGTGTGCCAGCCCTTCTAAATCCACAACCGCGACATCACGCGCGGCCATCGCTAACAACAGATCGGTTTTGCCGCTTCCGGTGCGCCCACCGATCAGTTTCACCGGCCATGGCTGACCGAATTGCTCGAGTACCCAACGGCGATAACTTTTGTACCCCCCTTCCAGAACGAGCGGCTTGAGATCCACAAGCCCTGCAAGCCACGCCACGCTGTTGGATCGCATCCCTCCGCGCCAGCAGTAAATCCGCAGGTGCGCCGCTCCCCCTGCGATCTTCTTTAACTGCCGAGACATGGTGGCAAGGGTTGGTCCTACCAGCTCCAGACCCAGATCAATGGCTTGTGCACGGCCGTTTTTTTTGTAGGTGGTGCCTACTTCGGCGCGCTGCTCATCACTGAACAGTGGGAGGTTGATCGCCCCAGGCCAATGACCCTGACGGAATTCCCCCGGACTGCGCACATCCACGAGCGGTCCACTCGCCTGCCGAAAGGATGAGAAGTCTGTCGTCAACATTGGGCCCATGCCTGACATAGTGGGCCAACGCCGTGCCAGTGAGAGCCGGTATCGATTCATGCTTTCCGGACTCTCCTCCACCCCCAACCAGACCGCCGACCAGTTGCTGGAAAAGTTTTCCACCGGTTCGGCACGTCAACGTCGCACCCTGATTCCCACGATCGAGAAGCGGGCTGAGGAACTGGCCGCACTCGGGCCTGCCGCATTGGCTGGCTTTGATCGAGAAGGTGACGACTGGGCTGCGGGTTGGCTGCTGCAAGTGTTTCAACGCCACCAACCCCAGGTGCTCCCCTCTCTTTTGGGGGCATCCAGTGGTTGGTTCACGGCTCCTTCCGCCGTGGGCATTGACTACACCCCTCTGCAAAGGGATTTGCTGGCTGAGCAGTTTGAAGATGCCGATCGCTTCACGAGTCGGGTTTTAAGGGAATTGGCTGGCCCTGAAGCAGAACGTCGTGGGTACGTGTACTTCAGTGAAGTGGCGCCCATGCAAGGTTTGGATTTGATCACCTTGGACCGCCTTTGGACGGCCTATTCCCAGGGACGGTTTGGCTTCACATCTCAGGCCCGCTTGTTGTCGGCACTCGATGGCCGCTATGAACGCCTTTGGCCGCGGATTGGCTGGAAAGAAGACGGTGTTTGGACGCGCTATCCCGCCGCATTCACCTGGTCCCTGAAGGCACCGGAAGGGCACATGCCTCTGATTAATCAACTCCGGGGTGTGCGCCTTATGGATGCTCTTCTGAACCATCCCGCCTTGGTCTCACGCCAACAGAAAGCCTCTGCCTAGTGGCATGGGCGGCGGTGCCCGTTAAGGTCGAAAAAGCAAGCCGCTCTGCCGATGGGATCGGGCCAGCAGACCGTGGTGTCTTTGAGAGGCAGGGTTCGACCGCTTGCGCTGGTCCCCCGCTTCCGATGGGCTGATTTCATCCTTCCCTCCACGCTTCAGCTCAGTCCGCTGCTGGAGCTTCTGCTGGAGCCTGTGGAGTGTGATCAGATCACATGCCGTGCGCAGTTGGGCCTCCAAGAAGCATTGGTGAATGCCGTGCGACATGGCAATGCAGGAGACACTTCCAAGTGTCTGAGAGTGCGCAGGATCCTGACCCCCAACTGGCTGGTTTGGCAAATTCAGGATGAAGGTCAGGGCTTACCCCCTGCGTTGCGTCAGGCCGAGTTGCCAGAGCGTTTGGATGCGGCGCGTGGGCGAGGCCTTTTTTTGATTCAGCAGTGCTTTGACGATGTGCGTTGGAGCCGCCGTGGCAACCGCTTACAGGTGGCGTGCCGCAAGCCTGAGCGCCGTCTTGCACTGGTTACCGGTGCGGACAGCCAGGGTCCTTCAATTCCCGTTTGAGCCAGCGCAACCCTTGTTCGGTGAGAGCACAAGTATCTGCATTTGTTCCCCCCTCAAGGAGCTGAACGAGGGCCCCTGCCAGTAACTCAGCGGCGCGACGGTCAGCATCGGTTTTGAGCTGGTGCCAGTTGCGGTCGGTTAGACGCAAGCAGTTGTGGAGTTCTTGAGCGAGTGGACCAGCTTCAGAGGGCCAGGATGTGGGGCTTGAACGCATGGATCAGCAGGCTGGTCTCAAGAACCTCTCTATCCTGAAGGCTGAGTGCACCCAGTGGGATCGGCATGGGACGCAGAGCACGCCCTGCTGGTGCTGTTCATCGCTTGTCGGCGATGTTGGTGCTCTCGAATCACTTCAAATCTCTGCCATCAACCCCTGCCCGGCAGGCACGAGTGATCGATCGCCGGCGTCGACAGCGCAAGCATTTTGTGGAACAGCTTGTGGCTGCCAATCCCGGTTTGTTGCAGCTGGGGCAACTCCCCTCCGGATCAAGGTTCTGGCAAGCCTTGCGCTGGGGAACTCCCTGGATGCTGTTGGGTTGGTGTCTTGCTCAAGCCGCCAAGAGTTGAGGCGGCACGATCACCAGCGACGCAGGGTGAATGGGGTTGTCTGCTGATCCATCCACGCTCGCGCTCAAGCCTGTTTCATTCCGGCTTCGTCGCCAGGCCTGATAAAGCGACCTGCGGCGGCGATCTTCGGCGAGAACAAGGCGGTCCGCAGCGGCTTGAGGAGTTTCGCCCGGATGCACCGGTGTGCGCAGCTTGATGCCAAAGCCCTTGGCTTCCACCTGCACTTTCCCCTCCATCAGCATCACTTCAAAAGTCCAGCCTTCAAGCCAGCGCACCTGGAAGGGATTGGTCATCGGCTGGCATGCCTCTTTAGGCAAACCCTATGAATGGCAACTGTGCTCTGGTATTCAACTGTCAGCGAATCCCTATGCCTCCGCTGGCTTTGTGGCAGTCCACACCCTGGTCATGAAATGGGATTCAGCACCAATGCCGGTGAACCCGGCCTGACGCAGACGATTGTCGATGTCGTCGCTGATGTAATCCCTGTAGTAAGGCTCGTGGAAAGCCTTGCGGAAGTTGTCCATCGCGACTTCGAATTGGGGTGAGTCGGCGAGTTGGATGGAATCGGCCAGCACAAAAACACCACCGGGTTCGAGAACGCGGTAGCACTGATCGATCACCGCCTGACGCGCTTCAGCAGGGAGTTCGTGAAGGAGGAAGACGCACGTCACCGCCTGGGTGCTGGCATCCGCGAGCGGGATCGCTTCACCATTGCCTTGAAGCAGCTGCACAAGGTTGCTGTCGCCTTGATTCAGCCAGCGATTGGCCTGGCGCAAATAGGCTTGAGAAAGGTCGAGGCCTACGAGGGTCGCTTCGGGAAGGGCTGCACGGATCTGCTGCAACGTGCGACCGGTGCCAGTGGCAACATCCAGCACTTTGAGGCTGGCGGCAGGTCGATCTGCGAAGTGACGCAGTCCACGCTTGAGGGGGGCGATCACCCGCCGGCGCATGGCATCGGCAGCACCGTTAAAGAGGATGTCCACCTGCAGGTCGTAGAGCTCTGCGGAGTGATCGCTCAGGTAGCCATCGGTCTGATGGTGAAAGTTCTGTAGGTAGTAGTCGGGATAGAGGGCTTCATCAGCATGGTCTGGAAGGTCGCGAATATTGCGCTCCCGGCGGCGATTCCAGGTGGAGGGCAAATCAAGCCACAACTTTGGGTATCGCGTTGCCCAATCCACCCAGGGCAGGTTGAACAGCTGGGTTGTCGGATAAACGCCCTGCTCTGCTTCGCGCCAGTCGAGATCTTCCAGCTCGGCCATGGACTGGCGCAACTGCATCAACATGTCTCCCGGAACGGGTTCCGTTCGAGGGGTGACATCCGGCGCCACCAGTTCCATCAGCTTGGTGCTGATTTCCTTATGGGCGAGTCCTGCAATGCTGCGGCTCTGCTGCAAGGTGCGATAGGCGATCTCGGTGAGGGTGGGCGTCGCCATCGCGGCCTTCAAAATTTAAGAGTGTCTATTCCAACGGATGGCGACCCTCTTCGGTGGGTCCTGTTCTTGGCATGGGGCCACAAGATGAGCCTCCTGTTGATCTTTTCTGTGAAGGCAGCCAGTAAAACTGGAAATTCTGTAGCAATTGCTACAGAATGGTTGTGTTGAGTTTGGAGCTGGAGAGATGACCTTTGAACCGTCTGACCGTCGTGCTGGCAATGTGATCGACCGACGCAATCAGGCTGCAGTCGAATTTGTGACTTGGTCCGAGCATCACGCCCATGAGCAGGCCTTGCATCAAGCTGCTCTTGGACAGATCGAGGATCATCCCGATCTCAAGGACGGCGCCAGTGCTGCGGCGCAGCAAAGGGTCTGGGCCAAACGCCAAGGCCATCAAAAGCGCTTGCACGACAGTGCCATGGCTCAGCTTCGCCATTCAGCCTGAACTCCCAATAAAAAACCCCTGCCTTGGCAGGGGTTTGTGCTCATGTTTGCAGCGACGCTGATCAGGCGTCGTAGTACATGGTGAATTCGTGGGGGTGAGGACGCTGGCGCAGCTGCTGAACTTCCTCGTACTTGATGTCGATCCA
>JAAZVJ010000099.1 GCA_018623675.1 Synechococcus sp. HW_metabat.54
CCGATCCAGGGGGCGGTGAGCAGCCGCAGGTTGGCGCGGAAGCTCAAGGGCAGGAACGGCAACACACGACTGGATCGACCCAGACGCTTCCTTGCCATCAGAAACCGAGAGCTGTGAGAACGTCCTGATCGCTGAGTTGCTGGAGCCCGGATGCGGCATCACCCAGGGAGCGCAGCCCCTCACGCCGCGGAAGGTTGCTCGCCACTGTTCCGAGGGCGACGAGCGGCACGCCCGCGTAGATCGCAAGCAATTGTGTGACAGGGCAGCTGCTCAGCACCACATCCGAGCAAGCCACCTGAGTGGCCCGTGTTTTGAGCTTGCCGCCCGAGGGCAGCTGTTGGGTTCGCAAGGATGCCAGCCGCTCGCGAATCGTGGTGGGAAGACCAAGCCATTGGTTCGCTGGCCAGTCGTTGGGTTGTTCGCTGGGGGCCATCAGCAACAAGGGACCATTCCCGGCTGGTTGATCGGCACGAGCCGCTTCCAACTCCTTGGCAGGCAGTGCCAGGCGGAAGGCCTCGGCGTCGAGTTGCAGGCCGATCGCTTGGAGGTAGGGAGCGAAGGTTTGGGCGCTCCAGCCAGAACCCGGTTGCACCTGATGGGTCGTTGAAAAGCCTTCCTGAGCAATACGGGTCGGGATGTGGCTCATGCCCAGCATCAAATTCACCTGCCGACCTGAGGCGAAGTTGAAACACACCTGGAAGTCGGGTTCGCGCACACAACCCAGCAGGTTGGCCCAGTCAGCCATGGTGCAGCCATCGCTGAACTCGAAGGGAATCACCTTTTCCACGCTTGGGAGTAGCTCCCAGGCCTGTCGATGGGCGACTGGACAGGCCACTTGAAGGGTCGCCTTGAGTTGCTCTGCTGCAGCCGCAACTGCAGGCAGCCGCTCAAGTTGCTGCTGAAGGGTTCCCGGGCTGAGGGCAAGAACACGCATGAACCAGCAGCACAAAGTGGGTGCTGACTGATTGTATGGAGGCCGTTTACCCCTGCCGGCCGCAGGAGTCGCTTGTGCATCTGTTGATTGCCGCCGCCGGAAGTGGGCGTCGCATGGGAGCGGACCGCAACAAATTGCTGCTCCCCCTCCTGGATCGCCCTGTTTTGGCTTGGACCTTGCAGGCGGCCCTGCATGCGAATTCGATCACCTGGATTGGGGTTGTGGGCCAGGAAAGTGATCGCGTGGCAATCACGGAGATCATGGAGGCTGCGCAAGGGCAGGCTCCCTCAAAACCACTGCAATGGATTGAGGGGGGAAGTACACGCCAGGAGTCGGTGTTGCGGGGATTGTCTGGCTTGCCGGAGGGGGCGGCCCACGTCTTGATTCACGACGGGGCCCGTTGTCTGGCGGATTCCGCCTTGTTTGACCGTTGTTCGGAGGCGGTTCTCGAAGGAAAGGCTGTGATTGCAGCGACTCCTGTGACCGACACGATCAAACGCGTTGATGACAAGGGCCACATCACTGACACGCCTCGTCGCTCAGAACTGTGGGCAGCCCAAACACCCCAAGGTTTTGCCGTCGACCAGTTGCGGGAAGGCCATGCCGAGGCCTGTCGACGTGGTTGGGAGGTGACCGACGATGCCTCTCTTTATGAGCGTCTGGGTTGGACCGTGACGGTGCTGGATGCAGGCCCGGCCAACATCAAGGTGACCACGCCGTTTGATCTGGTGGTGGCTGAGGCCGTGTTGGCGCTCAGAGCAGGCTGAGCAGACCGTGCTGGCCATCCAGGCGGGCCTTTCGACCGATGGGCAGTGCTGCATTGCCTTCGGATCCGTGGCCCACAGGCAGGTCAGCGATGACAGGGATGCCCAGGTCACAGCTGCGCTCTTGCAACACCTCAGTGGCGCTGAATCCTTCCTGAGGGTTGTCGTCGTCGTCGCAGTCGCTAAAGCGTCCGAACCCCAGACCGGCGAGTCGCTGCAGCACCCCGGTCAGCCGCCAATGGGTCAACATCCGATCGAGTCGGTAGGGCTGTTCGCCAACATCTTCCAGAACCAAAATTGCCCCATCCAGATCAGGCATGTGGGCACTGCCCAACAGGTGAGAAGCCACTGTGAGATTGGCTGTGATCAGTGGCCCTTCGGCAATCCCATCCACCCATCCACTGCCTTGCAGATCGGGGATCGAACCGCCGAACAGCAAGGTGCGCAAGCGTTGTTGGCTCCAGTCTGGTTCGGCCGCCAGGGTGCTCAGCAGCGGGCCATGAATTCCGCCATCGAAGCCGGCGCTTTGGCGGGCTAAGAGCAGGGCGGTGACATCAGAGAAGCCCAAGAGCCAGCCCTGTTGCCAAAGAATGGGCTGCTCCAAAAGTCGAGCGGCGCCCCACCCGCCCCGAGCACAGGCCAGGAGGGGTGGGTGGGGTTGGCGCTGCAGGTCGGCCACACGTTCCTGGTCGGATCCGGCTAGGTAGCCCCAGCGGCGCTGGGGAATGCTCCCGGCTTCGGCCTTGAGTCCCCAGCTGCGTAAGAGGCTCAGCCCCTGCTCCAGTGGCTCAGGATCCCTGAACGCTGAGCTGGCTGCGACGACGCCGACGCGGTCACCCGCCTGCAGATGGGGAGTGAGGTGGCCCATGCTCAACCCCCGCCGACCATCAACCCCAGTAAAAGCAGGGCTCCGAGCCACACCTGGTGTTTGAAATGGCGGCCGTACACCGCCATGGATTGTTGGCTCAGTGGTTGGAGTTGGCGTGCTTCCCGCACCATGCCGAGCCCAGCGATTAGCCAAAAGGGCCAAAAGCCCCAGCCAGTGCCCGCACTGATGGCTGCGGCGGCCAAGGAGAGCAGTGTGATGACGTAAGACAGCTCCACCACAGGCACGACTGCGGCTCCGAGGGTGAGCGCACTGCTGCGCAACCCCAGCTTGCGGTCGTCTGGGCGGTCAGCCATGGCATAAACCGTGTCGAAGCCAAAGGTCCAGGTGAGGGTTCCAAGCCAGCAGAACAACAACGTTGCGAGATCGGTCAGGCCGCCTTCTTGCGCTGCCCAGGGAATCAAAACGGCAAATCCCCAACACAGGGCCAGCACTGCCTGGGGGAAGGGGAACCAGCGTTTGGCCGAGGGGTAGAGCAGGATCGGCGGGAGCGCAAGCAGCGCCAGCCCTAAACAGGCACTTCTTCCTGGCATGGGAAGGGCAAGCACCACCAAAAGGCTGATCACCAGCAACAACACCAACACCAGCACCGCCAGGAGCACGCTCAATCCACCGCGGGCAAGTGGCCGACCTTTGGTGCGCTCGACCTGACGGTCAATGCGGCGATCCCAAAGGTCGTTGGCGATGCATCCCGCTGCACTCACGCTCAGACCTCCCACCAGGATCAGCAGCACAAGGGCAGTCGCCGGTGGCCCTGATGGGGTGAGCCAAAGGCTCCAACCTGCCGGAATCAGCAGGATCAGACGGCCACTCGGTTTGTTCCAGCGCAGCAGCTGGAACCAGGCGGCGATCGCCGAAGTCTGTGGACGTTGTGGTGCCCCGGTCACGTTGCGTGGAGTTTCAAAAAACCTTAGGCACCTCCCCCTTGGGGGCGATAGTCAGTGGCAGAGTGGATCTGGTTTGGCAATCCGCACTGATGACAGGTGTTGATGCTGCGTCATCAGGCAGCGCTTCCCTCCAGAGCGATCGCGAGATCAGACGGGTTGCGGCCATCGACATCGGCACCAATTCCACCCATTTGTTGGTGGCTGCTGTGGATCCCAACCTGCGCACGTTCAGCATTGTGCAGGCTGAGAAATCCACCACGCGCCTGGGGGAGCGCGACCCGGAAACCGGTCGCATCAGTGACGCGGCCCTCGCTCGGGGGCTTGATGCTCTGCGTCGCTTCAAAGAGCTTGCTGCCAGCCACAAGGTGGAGCAGATCGTGACGGCCGCCACCAGTGCCGTGCGCGAGGCTCCCAATGGGCGTGAGTTCCTCCAGCAGATCAAGGACGACATTGATCTGGATGTGGATCTCGTCAGTGGTCCGGAAGAAGCGCGTTTGATCTATCTGGGGGTGCTCTCTGGCATGTCCTTTGGCGATCGCCCCCATCTGTTGCTCGACATTGGTGGCGGCTCCACCGAACTGATCCTTGCGGATGGGCGTGATGCCAGGGCGCTCACCAGTACCCGGGTGGGTGCGGTGAGGCTTCAGCGGGATTTTGTGACTGAGGATCCGCTTCCGCCGCAGGGCCAAGCCTTTCTACGGGCTTACATCCAGGGTTCGTTGGAGCCTGCTGTCGACAAAGTCCGCCGCCGGATCAAGCCTGGTGAGGTTCCAGTGCTGGTGGCAACCAGTGGCACAGCCACAGCGATCGCATCTTTGGCCGCTAGTGAAGATGAGCGTGCTCCTCGCAAGATGCATGGCTATCGCCTGAGTCGTGAACGCCTCGATCAGGTGGTGGCCAGGTTGCTCACCCTTTCTCCAGAGCAACGCAAGGCGTTGTCGCCCATCAACGATCGCCGCGCCGAAATCATTGTGCCCGGGGCCTTGATTTTGCAAACCACCATGCAAATGCTCGGTGTCGAGGAGATGGTGATTAGCGAGCGAGCCCTGAGAGAGGGATTAATCGTTGACTGGATGCTGCGGAACGGCTTGCTGGAAGACCGCTTCAGTTTCCAGAGCAGCATTCGTCAGCGCACGGTGATTCATCAGGTGCAGCGGTTTGCCGTGGATCAACCGCGGGCGGAACGCGTGGCGAAGCACGCTCTTTGCCTCTACGACAAGACCGCTGGCACGCTTCATCGGGATCCTGGCCCGGGTCGAGATTTGCTTTGGGCTGCGGCGATGCTGCACACCAGTGGTCAACACATCAACCTCAGCGCTTATCACAAGCATTCTTGGTATCTGATCCGGCACGGAGAGTTGCTGGGTTACTCCGAGACGGAGCACTTGATGGTGGCGGCGATTGCTCGCTATCACCGCCGAAGCCTTCCGAAGAAGC
>JAAZVJ010000100.1 GCA_018623675.1 Synechococcus sp. HW_metabat.54
ATCCAGAGCCGCGTCTGGAAATCCATCCCAGTGATGCTCAGGCACTGCAAATCAAAGATGGAGAACTCACCGCGGTGAGCTCCCGGCGAGGACACCTCACGGTTCGCGCACAAATCACAGACAGAATCCGCAAGGGCAGCGTGTTTCTCCCCATGCACTGGGGCTTCACCCAAGAGCAGGCCTGCGAAGCCAATGCCCTTATGCACGACCAGGCCTGCCCGGTATCGAAGCAACCAGAGCTCAAAGCGTGCGCCGTGATTGTGGCTCCAGCCGTTTCCGCGATCAAACCGCCCGAACAAGTGAGCAATCGACTCGTGAAGCTCAGGCGTTGGTTCAGCCAAGCACCTCAATAAACGCTGCATCAAGGTTGTGATGGTCATGGCCAGGACGGGCCAACTTGCAAAGAGCAAAGCGATCCAACTCAGACAGACCCGCCCAGGCGCCTGAGCTAATAGAGACACCCCGCTGTTGTGCTGCTTCAGCAATCACAGCGGGCACTGCATCCACCTGCTGCCAGGCTTCGTCGACTGCAGGGGGGAGGTCTTTCGCCACACCATCTGCCATCTCCCGCGTGAGGTCGCGCAGGTGCTCACGCAACCCAGACCAGTGCGCAGGAGCATCAGACCAATCAACAAGTTCTTGGCGCTGCTGCTGCTCCAGAGCCAGCCAGTGGTTGAGCTTCAGCTTCACGCCCACCAGATCCAACTTGCGGCGCACGCAAAGGGGAATACAGCGCCAATTGCCAATGAAATCCTGTTCAAAGGAAAAGCAATGACTTGAAGAATCAGCGGGCGAAGCCATGCATTGCTGAGCCGTTTGGTGTCAATGATGACAACAGAAAGCGGCACTTCCAAGGATGTTTGTAGCGATACACAAATGAGCTGTGCGGTTCGCGATTTCTCTCGGAATGCTTCTCGGAATGTCCCACGGATGGGTCATGGCCGAAATTCCCTCGAACCATCAAAACGCTCTGATCAATCCCGTTAATAGTGTTAATTCTGATACCCCTTGGGGCCTATTCAGTAGCGATTCATACCAAAACCTTCCATACTGAGATTCTGTTGTGAATCTCAGTCGTGCTCAGCAACACCGCTGTCAGTGCCGGCCGTAGCCCCCTCACCATTGCCGCTGGCTTCTTGGGTGCCTTCGCCGTTGGCTCCCTCGCCGTTCAACTCGTGCTCAGCCACAAAGGAGCTGTTCAGGTTGGGGCTGCTGGCGTCGATCCTGTGATCGCAAGCCCTGCAACTCTCTGGGCCGATCTCGGCGCACGGGATTTCAACGCCATCAGCGCCCAAAGCACCCCATCAGCAGCCGTGCCTGCCGCGATCAACGTTGAACCCGTGGTGGGTTCAGAAGCCACCCTCTGGTCACCTTTTGGAGATCGCTGAACTCAAACCCAGCTCTCCACAGTCAAAGTTCAACTGCTTGATTAGCGTCCGCATGCATTGCGGACGTTGGTCTTGAGTTGCAGCCGTCGTTCATTTCTGCTCGGCGGTGGCTTCACCGCCGCAGGTCTGCTCGGATCATCCTTCGGCAATTCCACCCGCGTCGAAGCTGCTCCCATTGGCGTATGGGAAAGGGATTCCATCCCTGTCGATGAAAATCCAAGGTCCTGTCGGCCAAAAGACCCCCTCGCCACGCTGATCGAGGGGAACCAACGCTTCGCCAAAGCGTGGCAGCAAAGCAATCAAGCCACAACGATGACGGCCCGAACGGATGCGATGGCCGGGCTTTGGCAACGCGACTGTTTTCTGTCGTCGGACGTGCTGGCCAATGGCCAAGCCCCTTGGGCGGCCGTACTCACCTGCGCGGATTCACGCGTGTCACCGGAATGGGTGTTCGATGCAGCTCCCTCCGACTTATTTGTGGTGCGCAGTGCGGGCAACACCGCGTTCGATAACGCCGTTGCCTCCATGGAGTTCACGGTGTCTGCCCTGCAAACCCCACTGATCATGGTGATGGGTCACAGCGCCTGCGGCGCCGTCAAAGCGGCCCGCAATGATGCCCCACTCACTCCGCTGCTCGAGCAATTGGTAACGCCGATTCGCGCCAGCCTCACGGCCGGCGACGATCTCGAGGCAGCTGTGAAAGGCAACGCCCGCTTTGCCGCGAAGCAGCTCACAACACGTAGCCAGCTGCTCGCCAACGCCGTGACCAAGGGCAGCCTCACGATCGTGGCGAGCTATTTCGACATCCACTCGGGCCAGGTCACCCTGCTCTGATCTGGCAGGCTGATGGCAACCATTGCCTCGATCAACGGATGGGTGATTCCCTCAGCCATCTCAATCAGCAGGGTGAAGTGCACATGGTGGAGGTGGGCGATCGTCCTGCCACCAAACGGGAGGCGGTTGCCCAGGGCAGCATCCGCATGGAAGCCAGCACCTTGGCGTTGATCGAGCGCGGAGAAACCCCCAAAGGCGACCTTCTGGCCGTGGCGCGGGTTGCCGCCATCCAGGCCGCGAAACGCACTTGGGAACTGATCCCCCTCTGCCATCCCCTACCCCTCAGCGGAATGGAGGTCACCATCACGCCCGACAGCCAATTGCCTGGCCTCACTCTGTGCTGCAGCTGTCGCACCACCAACCAAACGGGCGTGGAAATGGAAGCCATGACCGCTGTGTCCGTCGGCCTCCTCACCCTTTACGACATGCTCAAAGCCGTGGATCCAGGGATGACCATCACCGACATCCAGCTCATGAGCAAAGAAGGGGGCCGCAACGGTGTCTGGAACCGCTGAACCCTATGGCCGTGAAGGCCTTCCGCTTGATCAAGCGAGGCAACAGCTGCTGGCATCCCTAGGCAGCAAAGCGCAAATCGACGCCGAGAGTCTGCCCCTGTGCGAATGCATGGGTCGCGTCAACGCCGTTGCAACGACTGCCACCGCTGATGTGCCTGGCTTTCGCGCCTCAATCATGGATGGCTACGCCCTCGGCCAAGCCCATCAACCGCGAGTCGGGGACCGCTGGAGTCTGCAAGGCCGCTCTGCCGCTGGAGCTCCGTTCCCAGGAGCGTTAAAGGCAGGGGAAGCGATTCGCATCCTCACAGGAGCCCCGCTCCCCACGGGTGCCGATTGGGTACTTCCCCAGGAATTGATCGACGCCAGCGACGACACGATCACCCTGGCGCGAGAAGCCTCGGCATCCCCTTGGATCCGTGCGGCCGATGAAGAGTGCCGTTCAGGCACCACCCTCCTCAACGCAGGTGTGCGCCTCGGTGCAGCAGATCTTGGTCGCCTGGCCGGGTGCGGTATCGCGACACTCAAGGTGAACCGAAAACCGCGCATTGGTTTGTTGGTGAGTGGTGATGAACTGGTTCCACCAGGCGAACAGCGACCCGAAGGAGCGATCTGGGAAAGCAACAGCACCCTTCTGGAGGCGATGCTCCACCAACTCGGCTACGGCATCCACCACAAAAAGGTGGAGGCGGATCAGCCCGATGCTCTGCGCCAGAGCCTGCATGAGCTGGCGACCCGTTGCGATGTGGTGGTCACCACCGGTGGTGTCTCTGCCGGAGACACGGACTGGATCCGCCCCTTGGTTGCCGAGCTGGGGGACGTGCAGTTCTGGAAGCTGTTCTTGAAACCAGGGCGCCCCTTCGCGTTCGGATGGATCGGCAATCACGTGCCCTTCTTCGGCTTGCCTGGCAATCCTGTGGCGGCTGCCATCACCGCCCTACAACTGCTTTGGCCCGCATTGCAACAGCTGGAGGGACAAGCCGTTGTGGAAACCTTCCCTCGCATTCAGGTGGAACTAGCCAACCAGTACCGGAGACGACCAGGACGGCCAGAACTCGCTCGAGCGCGACTGGACGTTGCTGACGATGGTCGTCTACTCGCCCGTATCGACGGCTCCCAGGCTTCCTCGCGGATCGGCTCCCTCCAGGGAGCCGATTTACTCCTTGAGATCCCCGCTGATGCAGGCCCCCTCGAAGCCGGCAGCCTCCTTTGGGCTCAGCTGCTTCGCCGCAGCCTGTTCTGAGACAAGGATCACAGCGGCGTATTCGCACACAACCAAGTGCCTTGGCCTGCGCGCCATTCCCGTTTCCAGAACGGTGCATCGTGCTTGAGGGCCTCCAAAACCGCAGCACAACAGCGTTGGGCCGGCCCCCGTCGATCAGCAGTGACCGCCACAAGCACGATTGGCTCCCCAGGAGGCAAGCGGCCCACCCGGTGCAGCACCAGGACCCGATCCGCACCGTGGTGGTCGCGCAGCCGATGGGCATCAGCGCGAATGCGCTGCTCACACATGCCTGGATAGTGGGCCAACTCCAAGGCCTCAAGCGCACGGCCTTGATGATCCTCAGGGCGAACCCGGCCCAAAAACATCGCACTGGCTGGCGCCCCTTCCAACCATCGCTCCAACGCCATCCAGGGATCAAACGGCTGGGCATGGATCACCACCTCCACACAGGAGGCAAGATCAGCATTGCCAAGGTTGGAACTCTCCATCTCAGCCACCGGTGAACGGAGGAAGAAAGGCCAATTCATCTCCAGCACGAACAGGCGACTGCGGGTCCGCCAGCACCTGATTAATGGCGACCCGCCAAGACGATGACCAGGGCCCGAGATCCAAGGTCTTCCACAGCTCAAGGGCCGTCAAGGTGTCGGCAGGGGAGACCGGTATCCGTCGTTCACCCCAACCGGCCTGATCACGCAGAGCGGCGAACAGCAACACCCTCACGAAACCCTGATCGTTGTCCCCCACCCGCTACTCCAGACCATCCGAGTTGGTTTTAGCGTCATGCTCAGCCACACCCACCGGCCCTGACTCTTCAAATCGCTCTGCTTACCGTGTCAGATCGCCGCACCTTGGCGGATGACCCCAGCGGCGACTGCCTGGAAGACAGGCTGAAAACAGCCGGGCATCAGCTGCA
>JAAZVJ010000101.1 GCA_018623675.1 Synechococcus sp. HW_metabat.54
CAGTCAGGGATGACGACCATCGACCGCGGTCACGACCCCACAACCCACGAACACCTTTGGGGATCAATTGCTGGGCCTTTTCAATTCGACAGAACCGTTGACTATTCCAGCGAAATCCCAGACCACTGGCACTAACAACAGACTCCACACCCCACCTCAAAACATTTTTTCCAATGACTATCGTCGACCAGCTGCTCAAAGACGCGGATCAAAATAAAGAAATCATCCACACCATTGGAGCAAATACATTTCGCATTGATCTCAAGCCTGATGATTTAAAGCTTTGGGCAGACACCTTGAGCTCCCGCGAAGAAAGCTGCAATCTCTTGCTCGCCTGTGCCCATAGCGAAGGACCCTTAACAGAGACCCAAATCACCTGGGTTGTGGGCTCAGCCATTCGCTCTCTCAACATTCAAGCGGCCGAAGAGATTGTGCCTTTACTAAGAGGCCTGGGGATTGACGAATCAGTCGCAAGCAACCTCCCCAAACTCTGCCCAGGACTGGGATCTGAGCAGACCTGGGCGTTCTATCTGGACCGCAAAGGAACCCTGTGTGCCTCTCCGGTGCTGCAGCAAGCCTGAACCTTTTACGATGGCCAAACAAGAGCACGATGAGATCAAACAGCTGGCCAAAAAAGCCCAGGTTTGCGGCCTTCAAAACAACGAATCAGTTGATTCACAGGCACGCTCACTAATCAAGCTTGCCGACCAAGAAAAGCGCATGCTCAGCGATGAAGAAATCACATCGATCTGCGCCCATGCACGCACCAATCCAGCAGCCATCGAATCGATCATCAAAGGTGCGCAGGCTTACGTCGATCGCTGCAAGCAAACACTCACTTGCGAACAACCCCACCTCTTCGAAGAAGGAGGCGCTCTACACCCCAGCGAACGATCGGAAGCTTGCTGGCGAGATTGCTGGAATTTCCTGCGTGTGGCGATCTACGCAACGGCAACGAATACACCGAACTGCACCGACACCGACGGCATCAAGATTGTTCGCCAGCTCTACGGCCTCATGAATGTTCCCACCGCCGGGATGATGCTGGCACTGGAAGCGCTGTCACAGCTGGTCAGCACAGACTTGGCCAAACAGAACCATCAGCAAGAAGCCAGCTGTTTTGGACAAGCGCTGACGCACATGAGCGACTCACTTCACAAAGATTAAGCGAACTCCTGATACGTTTCGCGGCCCTGTGGCCCAGCCAGGGGGAAAGGCAAGCGATGATCCCTGGCAAGTATTTATACCCACGGAGACGTCGGCATGGCCTTGCCGCTTCTGAACTACGAGCTAACGACGCAAAACTCCCGTGTCAGCAATCTGGCCGGCGACAGCAGCACCGTTCGCGGACAGCTCCAAGGCTCTTCGAATGCCGGCGGTGAAGGCAATCGCTCGAGCGTCGATGAGCTGATTGCAACGGCCTACCGGCAGATTTATTTCCATGCAATGAGCTGCGACAAGGAGCCATTCCTGGAATCCCAATTGCGCGCGGGCAACATCACGACCCGCGATTTCATTCGCGGATTGCTGCTCTCAGAGCGCTTTCAACAGGGGTACTACCAATGCAACTCCAACTACCGCATGGTGGATCAAGTGGTGGGGAGGGTTCTTGGTCGCCCGGTGCATGGTGATGCGGAGCGCCGTGCCTGGTCGATCGTGATTGGCACCAAAGGCTTTACCGGCTTTGTGGATCAACTCCTCGACAGCGAGGAGTACATGCAATCCTTCGGCTACGACTTAGTGCCCAGCCAACGATCACGGGTTTTGCCCGGCCAAGCCGTTGGCGAAATGCCGATTTACCAGGCCTACCCGCGCTACGGCAGCGACTGGCGTGATTCGCTCCAAAAGCGTGCTCCCAGCGCACAGGCAGAAGCCATGGCACCGATGGAGGCATCCGAGGCTTGGGCCAATGGACAGCCTCCGGCATGGGCGCTGAAGGCCTGGCTGGGCATTGCCATCGTGGGCGGGCTCGAGCTCACCCGCGTTCTCCTTACGATCGCCATCTCGATGGTTCGCAACTGACGATGCAGGCATCTGCTCCAGGCCTTGCTCTTGCCGATTGGTCGGCTCCAGAGCTCTGCAAACCAGAGTGCGCCTCCAGCCCTGTGGATGCAAGAGGTGCCGACTGGCGAGGCCTGAAGCTGGGTGCCCTCAACCTCAGTGAAGCCAATCTGTGCCGGGTGGATTTACGCGGTGCCGATTTGCGACAGGCGAATCTGCAGGGTTGCGACCTACGACTTGCTCGTTACGACAACACCACCCTTTTTCCTGACGGATTTGATGCGCGCAGCTCCGGAGCTGTTGGCCCCGGGGCACGCCTCAGTGGTGTGTTTCTGAATTGCACCGACCTGCGGGGAATGGATCTACGGGGGGCTTCTTTGATGGGCGCCTATCTCAGTGGAGCCGATCTGAGCGGCGCACTCCTTGATGGTGTTCGCTTTACCGGATCAGATCTCCGGCACGCGATCCTGCGCGGAGCGCTTTGTCGAGGCGCTCGTTTTGGCGGATGCCAACTCGACTTCGCCGATTTTCGAGCCGCCGACCTTAGTGATGCAGCCCTTGATGGCGCGGAGTCACTGCAGGGGGCAGATTTCACAGGCTGTATTGGCCTCACGGAGCAGCGAAGCGCTCTCCTGAGCCGCCCTTACAAAGAACTGGATTGCTGGAACCCACTCACCAGAGCCCATACACGCGACGGGCTGGAAGCGAACCAATAAAGCTACGCGTTACCACGCAAACGCATAAAAAGCAAAAAAATCATCGAAAAAACGCGTGAAAAGCCTCCTAAGAGGCCAAATGCGTCATGTCACGCAACATGAAGACACAATTGATTGAGGTTTATAAAGAACTCGGCCTCACATGGTGAAGACATCTGATCATGTTGGGGCCGTGCTGTACAGCTCCCCATGCCTTTCGGTCCAGCCTCTCTCCTGGGGGTCGAGCGTTTTTCGGAAGAAAGTGAAGCTCCCCTTGAGCTGATCCCTGGCGATGACGACGCCAAGAAAGAGCAAATTATCCGCGCTGTTTACAAGCAGGTGCTTGGCAACGCTTATGTGATGGATAGCGAGCGCCAACTGGTCGCTGAATCCCAGTTCAAGCTTGGTGAAATCAGCGTGCGGGAATTCGTGCGCATGGTTGCCAAGAGTGAGCTCTACCGGGGTCGCTTCTTCGATGCTTGCCCCCGCTACCGCTACATCGAACTGGCCTTCCGTCATCTGCTCGGCCGTGCCCCCGTTGACTTCAACGAGATGCGGGCCCATGCCGAGCGGCTGGACAGCCATGGCTACGAGGCCGATATCGATAGCTTCGTCGATTCCGACGACTACCAGAACACCTTTGGTGAGTGGACGGTTCCTTACCAGCGGGGCTGGAAGACCGAAAGCTGCACCACCATGCAGGAATTCACCTGGAGCTTCCAGCTTCTACGCGGCAACAGCAGCAGCAGCTTGAAAGGCGATCTTTCCGGAATCACCAGCAAGCTGGGCGGCAATGCTTACCAGAACCGTCCGATGGCGGTGGTTCCGCCTTCTTCCAACGACACCCAGGGCTGGAGTTTCCGACCCTCCAAAAACCTGGAAGATGCACCAACTCGTTTGGGCGCTGGTGCCGGCGATCAAGGCAAAACCTATCGCGTTGAAGTGACTGCCTACAGCGCTAACAACGTGCGCCGCATTTCCCGTTACACCCGTTCCAACCGGGTGTACTACGTGCCCTTCGACAAGCTCTCTGAGCAGTTCAAGCGCATTCACGCCGAGGGCGGAAAGATCGCCAGCATCACCCCTGTGAGCTGACAACGATCCATGGGCTGAATTGTTCAGCCCAAACACGTCTTTTAACTCCATAAACGAAGCCGTCGACTGGCGAACCAATCAACGGCTTCGGGAGTTGTGCCTGCTTTCCCAAACAAGGCTCTCCACCCCCAATCATCCCATGTCTTCCAACAGCTCCTCCGCCCTTGGCTTCGGCGGCGCCCAACTGATCGAAGGTCCCGTTTCTTACTCCCGGACACGGACTCCTTCAAGCGATGCAGCCGTCACCAACGGCAACTTCCGCAACCAAGGCAGCAAAGCTTCCGTCGATGCTTTTGCGCCTGATGATGAAACTGCTTTTGCAACTGCAGTGCGCGCTGCCTATCGCCAGGTGTTCGGCAATGTGCAGCCGATGGAAAGTGAGCGTGCCACAAGCGCTGAGTCGATGCTGCGCAACGGCGACATCAGCGTGCGTGAATTCGTTCGCACCATTGCCAAGTCTGAGTTTTACCGCTCGCGCTACTTCGAGGCTGTTGGTCCCCACCGTGCCGTTGAGCTGAGCTTCAAACATCTGCTCGGACGTGGCCCGGTGAATGAAGCGGAAATCACCGCTCAGGTCACCCGCATGGCTGAAGGCGGATTCGATGCAGCCATCGACGCGATCCTCGATTCAGACGAATACATCCAAAACTTCGGCGAGGACACTGTTCCCTACGCCAGCAGCTTCAACACACAGGCCGGCCAACCGCAAGCAAGCTTCAACCGCATTGCCGCCCTCGAGCAGAATTTTGCTGGCAGTGACACCGCCATCGGCAGCCGGAGCCAGCTGCTCAGCAACCTGGCCCAGGGCTATTCCCTACGGATCAATGTTCCTTCCCAGGTTCACCGCAGCGGAAGCGGGGTCAGCGGAAGCGGCATTGCCCGCGGCATCTTCGAGCCCGTCAAACGCCGCACCGCTGACGGTGGCGACAACGCGCCAATGCGCGGCGACCTGTACGTGGGCTTTGGCTTGGGCCAACGCGTCCAGGAAACCTTCGAGCGTTGTGCAGGCGACTCCGCTGATCAGATCAACGGTCTGATCCGTGCCGCCTACCGCCAAGTGATGGGCAACCCCCACATGA
>JAAZVJ010000102.1 GCA_018623675.1 Synechococcus sp. HW_metabat.54
CGACAACAAACTCGTGAAACGATCAGCAATCACTGTGGTGATTGGTGTGGCCACGGTGATCGGCACTGCCTGGCTGTTTGCATCGGTGTTCGGAGCCAGCGAAGTGAATCGGGAGATCGCCGCACGCACGGCTCCGAATCTGATTGACCTTGTGATTGCCGTCGCGGCGGCCATTGCCGGTGCCTTCACACTCACCCGTGATCGCCTGTCCAACTCGATCGCCGGAGTCGCCATCGCCGTGGCCCTCGTGCCACCGCTCTGCGTCTCCGGAATTGGCCTGGGCCTAGGCCCAGAGATGGTGGCGGTGTTCGGTCGCGGCACGGTGGCCGGGCTCACCAATCAGGTCTCGGAAGGGTCCTTTCTGCTGTTCCTCGCCAACCTGATCGGCATCACCGTGGCCAGCCTGCTGGTGTTCATGGTGCAGGGGTACGGCAGTCTGCGGCGCGCTTGGCGCAATCTGCTGGTTTGGCTGGGCCTGTTAGGGCTGCTCTGCATTCCGTTGTCGTCTGCATTGCACGACTTCAGCGTGCGTCAAGAAATCAACAGCCAATTTGCCGGCTTTAAAGCTGGTCTGATTCAGCAAGGGTATCGATCAGGAACGAGTCCTGAAACCTTGCAGCGCATCAAATTGCTCTACAGCAATGTGCGCGTTGCCAACAACATGGCCAACATCGACATCGTGCTCAATGTGCCCGAACAACTGATGGGCACCATCGCAACGCAGCTCGACACCGTTCAAAAGAACATGATCCGGCGAGCGAAAGACGATTTCGGCATTAAGGAGGTGGAGATCAACATCAGCGTGATTCCCACCCAGATCATGCGCTACAACCCGACAACCGACGCCAACCTTGCGTCATGAATCAGGCTGCAATCCATCGCTGGATCAAAACCGACTGCGGTCGCGCCAAATACAACACACTCGCCGCCAAACCAGGAGCTCTCGCCAAACTTCGCCTGGCCTGGTTTGTGCTGATCGCCGCCATCCGCGACGCTCCCTTACCCAATCCAGATCAGCCCTCAAGCTGATCCGATCCGGTCTCCAACGCACGCTTGGCGGCGCGGCCCACAAGCCAAACCACCGCCACGGTGGCCAGCACCCCCACCACCCGCAACGCCCAACCGGCAGGGGTGGTCTGGCCACTCAGCACCTCCCCGAAACGGGCCACATCCCCGGCCAAGGCTCCGAGGGCGCAGAACAGAACAGTGCCAGGAAGGATGCCGATCAAGCCAAGGCTGTAATCGCGCAAGCTCACATCACTGAGGCCATAGGCAAGGTTCAACAACGAAAACGGAAACGCGGGCGATAAACGCGTCAACAGCACCAACTTCAACCCTTCCCGGCTGACCCCTCGCTCCACTGCCTGAAGTTTGGGGAAATGCGCCAAACGCTGCTGGGCCCACTGGCGCAGCCAATGGCGGCCCAGCAAAAACACCAGCTCAGCGCCAAGACAGGCGCCAACAAACACCACCGCACTGCCCCACCAGGTGCCATAAAGCACCCCGGCCAACATCGATGCCCACACTCCCGGCAGCAGCAACGTCACCCACAAGCCATAGAGAGGTACAAACAGCACCATCCCTAACGGCGTGCGCAACGCCTCAAGCCAGGGCGACAACCAGGAGAGAACCTCAGCCACAACAGCAGCATGCAATGCCGCGGCCATGTTGACCGATTCCCCCCTGGCCAAGCGTTGATCCTGAAAGGGCAAGCTTTCTGACGAGTTCCTGCCAGGTCGGCTGAAACTGGCAACACTGCAGAGACGTCTCCGCCGTTGGCCCCCATGGCCACCGTTTGTCGCCTCGGGTCGCGTCTTGCCCTGTTCGGCCTCTTGGCGGCTCTGATCAGCGGCTGCAGTCAAGAAGCATCCCTGCCGCGGGTCCTGAGAGTGGCGAAGGGATCCACCAACCCCGGCAGTCTCGACATTGAAGAGTCCGTGCGGGATCGCCGCGTGGTGAAGGAACTGCAAGCCCTCTTCCAGGACTTTGATCCCGGTTTGCGGCTGCATCCCACGAGTTATTCGGAAGCCAACCTGGTCGAAGACATTGCACGCCAAACCAGTAGCGGCCTAGGGCCAGATCTGATCGTCACCAACGGGAACACCGCTCTGACACTGCTGGAGCAAGACCTCACCCACGCCATTCCTCTGCAGAGCAAGGTGCGATCGCGCATTACACCCATGGCACTCCAGCGGGTCACCACAGCATCAGGAGCAATCGCCGGAATTCCCGTCAGCCAATATCTGCAGTTGGCCTGCTACGACAAACGGCGCCTCCCCAAGCCCCCAACCACCCTTCAAGACCTGGCCAAAGCCAGCGGTGAGGGCAAAGTCTTTGGGCTGGCCATGCATCTGGAAGATCTCTACTGGACCCTGGGCGGCTTCGATGCCACGCCAGCTTTAGAAGACGCTCTACAAGCAACACCCACCAGCACCGATCACAACCAACGACTGACCGCCTGGCTGCAATGGCTTCAAAACGCCAGTTTTCAGCAGAACGTGCTGTTTTTCAGCAACCAAACGGCGCTGAGCGACCAGCTCATTCAAGGAAAGCTCGATTGGATCACCTGCTGGAGCTCCCAATTGCCTCAGCTGCGCAAGGCCCTGCAACAGCACCTCGGGATCACCACCTTGCCCAAGGGTCCGCTCGGAAAGGCCACACCCATCACCCGCCTGCAGGTTTGGGCTCTCGGCCGTAATTCCAGTGCCCGCCAGCAACGCGACAGCCTCAAGCTGCTGAGCTTCATGGTGGAACCCTGGGCCCAAAAAACCCTGGCCCTCAAGTACCGCACGTCCTTTCCGGTCAACCCTCAGGTCGCTCCGATTGTTGAGCGCCAACTGGCTGGAGAACGACAACTCACCACAGAGACCGTGCAACTGGGCCTCAGCGATCTGCCAAGCACGCAGCACGCCAACAGCGTGGTCGCAGCCATCGGTTCAAACCCAGAACGCCTCAGCCGCGTGAACGGCGTGTTGAACAGCGTGATCTTCGGCACTCGCAATGCCACGGAGGGCTCCAAGGCGCTGCGCCAAACCCTCAAAGGAGAGCAGCCATGAGCTGGACGATGCCCCTAGCAACGGTGGCACCCGAGGCCATCAGCCAGGAACTGCTCAGCTGGATCGCCTACGTGCAGCGGGGATCCGTGGTGCTGCAACTCGCCGTTGTGATTGCGCTACCGGTCTTGATCGAGCGTTGGAGAAGCCGGCATCCCGCTCCTTTACGCAAGCATCCCAATATGCAGAGCTTGGTGGGCCCCCTGCTCATGCTGCTGGTGGGATCCGCGTTCAGCGTTCTGCAGTTTCCGGGGGGCTTGATCCGCTACTTCGGCTTGCTCTGGCTGGGGTGGAATCTGTTCACCCCGCTGAAAGCCCTCTTACTGCATTTCAACAAAGAGTTTCCGGTAGAGGAACTGGAGAGCACATTCCTCAAGCCGATGTTTGTGATCCTGGCCACCCTGTCGTTGATCCGGCTCCTGGGAAGCCTGGAAAACCTGGCGCGCATTCCGATCGTCAATCTGTTCGGAGTCGACCTCAGCCTGGGGAAGATCTATACGGCAATCGTGGCGGTCTACCTGATTCTCACCGTTGCCTCGCGGCCAGCCGCTTTCCTGGCCTGGCTGAGCGGCAAGATCTTCGGGGTCAAGGAACAAAACCGCAAAGCCTTAGAGCTGCTGTTCCGCTACAGCGTGATTGGCATCGGTCTGCTGGCGGTGGCCTACTACGTGGGCATCAATGGCAACACCTTCCTCGCCATTGCCGGAGGCTTATCGGTGGGCATCGGCTTCGGCATCAAGGAAATCATCTCCAATTTCATCAGCAGCATCTGGTTGCTCTTCGAAGGCTCAGTGAGGCCAGGGGAAATCCTGATGATCAATGGCGATCCCTGCACCGTGCGCAAGCTGGGGCTACGGGCAACCCAACTGCGCCGAGGCCGCGATGGAGCTGAACTGCTGATCCCCAACCAAACCTTTTTTATGCAGGAGGCGGCGTCGTACACCGCTGCGGAAACCTCAAGGCGCGACAGCGTCAGCGTGGGAGCGGCATATCACCACAACCCTGAACGAGTGATCGCTCTGCTGGAAGCGGTGGCGAATGAACATGCCCAAGTGCGGCAGTACCCACCACCACAAGCCTTCGTCACTGATTTCGCCGACTCATCAGTGAACTACCAGCTTCGTTTCTGGGTCTCCAACCCATTGATCTCCGTCAGCGTCGGCAGCGATCTGCGCCGCGCGATCTGGACCCGCTTTGAACAAGAAGGCATCTCAATTCCCTTCCCTCAGCGCCAGGTGTATCCGATGCAATGGCCTCCGAATCCACAACAAAGCCTCAAACCCACAGAAGAGACAGGTCCAATACAAACACCTCATCCCCCGGAGCAGGGAAACAACCCCAACCCGCACGATCGTTGAACATTCAGAAACAATTAACCAAGAAGCCTGAGAAAAACACAAGAGTTCAATCCAGAAGCGCTACTTGCCCATAGGTTCAAAGCCCGAAGCGGCTAGCATTTGCCAATAGTCGGCAAGGCCAAGAATGGAAAGCTGGATGATTGACCTCCTGACGGGAGTTGCAGCAACAACCGGCCTTGCCATTGTTATTCAAAAAATTCTTCCGCGACTGACCAGAAAAACCAACAGCACATTCGACGACTTTGTCGTCAAGCGACTTTCAAAATATATCATTCCCTCAGGCATACTCTTTACATTATTTCTCCTTCAAGACGACTTACCCATCAAAGAAAGCATGCTTCAAGCATGGGAAGTTGTCTTACGCTTTGCAGCCCTATTCATCTTCGTCAGGGTTTTTAATAGCATTTTAATTCGCGCTCTTCAGGGATTC
>JAAZVJ010000004.1 GCA_018623675.1 Synechococcus sp. HW_metabat.54
ACCCCGCCAATCGGCGGGGTTGTTGACTCAAACCTTGATCACTTACCAATCTTCGGGGGATCGCGGAACGCGATCGCAAAGAAGAGGGTGGCAATCGCCAAGGTGAGGATGAGGATGTAAGCGAAGCTTTCCATCGAAAATCTCCTTGAGGGCGATCAGCTGAGAGGGGTGCCTGCAGGGGGCACGTAGCCCTCTGGCAGTCGACGGGTGGATTTGTCACCCAGCTTCTGGAACAGGCCGAACTCAACCTGTTCGCCGAGGTCGGGATCCACACCGGCGAACACGTCGCGATAGAGGGTCCGTGCACCGTGCCAGATGTGTCCGAAGAAGAACAGCAGCGCGAAGCAGGCGTGCCCGAAGGTGAACCAGCCGCGAGGTGAACTGCGGAAGGTGCCGTCAGAGTTGTAGGTCTCGCGATCGAACTCGAACGCTTCGCCGAGTTGAGCTTTGCGGGCCAGTCGCTTCACGTCAGAAGGATCAGTGAAGGTTTGGCCGTCAAGTGCGCCGCCATAAACCTTGGCAGTCACGCCTTGCTGCTCGAAGGAGTACTTCGCTTCAGCACGACGGAAAGGAATGTCGGCACGAACGATGCCCTCATTGTCTTCGAGCACCACAGGGAAGTTCTCGAAGAAGTTGGGGAGGCGACGAACCTGAAGATCACGACCTTCCTTGTCAGTGAAGGAGATGTGACCAACCCAACCGGTGGGGAGTCCATCACCATTCACCATCGGACCAACGCGGAACAGGCCACCCTTGGCAGGGCTGTTGCCCACGTAGTCATAGAAGGCGAGCTTTTCGGGGATTGCCGCGTAAGCCGCTTCAACCGATGAGCCTTCATCCAGAGCGGTCTGAACGCGACGGTTGATTTCGGTCTTGAAGTAGCTCTGGTCCCACTGATAGCGGGTAGGGCCAAACAGCTCGACAGGTGTGGCAGCGGAGCCGTACCACATCGTTCCAGCCACGATGAACGCTGCAAAGAACACTGCAGCGATCGCGCTGGAGAGCACCGTTTCAATGTTGCCCATACGCAGAGCCTTATAGAGACGCTCAGGTGGGCGAGTGCTGATGTGGAAAACACCAGCAACGATGCCAACGATGCCAGCTGCGATGTGGTGGGCAACGATGCCACCAGGATTAAAGGGGTTAAATCCTTCGGGTCCCCATGCCGGCTGAACAGCCTCGAGGTGACCTGTTAATCCGTAGGGGTCAGAAATCCACATTCCTGGTCCGAAGACCCCAGTGAGGTGGAAAGCGCCAAAACCGAAGCAGCCCAGACCTGCAAGCAGGAGGTGGATGCCGAAAATTTTGGGAAGATCAAGGGCGGGCTCGCCGGTGCGAGGGTCCTGCCAGATCTCGAGATCCCAGTAGGTCCAGTGCCAGATGGCGGCCAGCATCAAGAGGCCGCTGAAAATGATGTGAGCAGCCGCGACGCCTTCAAAGCTCCAGAAGCCGGGATCAACACCGGTTTCGCCGGTGATGCTCCAGCCTCCCCAGCTCCCGGTCACACCGAGGCGGGCCATGAAGGGCATCACAAACATGCCCTGACGCCACATCGGATTCAGAACTGGATCCGAGGGGTCGAAAATGGCGAGTTCGTAAAGAGCCATCGAGCCGGCCCAGCCGGCAACGAGGGCGGTGTGCATGAGGTGCACGGCCAGGAGTCGGCCGGGGTCGTTAATAACGACTGTGTGCACCCGATACCAGGGCAATCCCATGGGTCAGGTTCGGGGGAACGAAGCTGCTTGTGCAGCCAGACCCAGCGATCGTAAGGGGTGCTCCCTATTGATCGGGTCTTGCTGTCGTGAGCTGCAACGTGTTGTGGCATGGGGTTTGGCGATTCCATTGATCACCGGAGCCTGTGCTGCCCCTTGCTCATGGCTCCTGGCGTCAGTCTGGCCTCGGCTTCATTGCGGTTACAAAACGAAATGCCGGGGCTCACAATGGTGTCCTGTTTGAGCAGGTGCTGCCCATGCCCGTGATCCGATTCGTCCGTGAAGGGCGTGATGTGGAGTGTTATCCGGGCGAAAATCTCCGTGATGTGGCCCTGCGGGAAGGTGTGGAGCTCTATGGGCTGAAAGGGCGTCTTGGTAACTGCAATGGATGTGGTCAGTGCATCACTTGCTTTGTTGAGATCCCGGGGAGTGATGGATCTGATGCGCTGACCCCAAGAACCAGTGTCGAGGAGGCCAAGCTCAAGCGCAGGCCTAATGAATGGCGCTTGGCGTGTCAAACGCTCGTGCAGCGCTCTGTTGTTGTGCTCACTAAGCCTCAAAGCGGCTTGGGTGATCGCGACGGCAAGGTCGCTGCCGCCTTGGCCCAAGAGCTCCCGGCTGGTCCTGTGGCTTGGCCTGTTGTTGAGGAGCCCGAAGGGGAGGATCAGGCCGATGAGGAACTGCCAGGTGGTCAAGAGCGTCAGCGGGAAGCTGCTACGCCCGATGACGAGGCCTAAGAGAAGCCCTCGGAAGGTCACCGAACGGTGATACCTTCCGATTGCATCTTTCATCAGCCATGGAAACCAACGATCTCGGCTTTGTTGCCAGCCTCCTGTTCGTTCTGGTTCCAACGATTTTCCTGCTCATCCTGTACATCCAGACCAACAGCCGTCAGGGCTGAGCGTTGATGTAAGCCGGGCGGGGTTTATCCCCGCTCTGGCTCTCGCACCAACATCACAGGTGCAGGAGCGTGCACTCGGATGTAGTCGCTCACTGAGCCTCCGAGCAATTTGTCGAGATCCACAAGGCCGCGAGCAACCAGTGGGCGTCGATCCTGAGAGGCGATCACGACTAGATCTGCGTTCGTTTCGGCTGCTGCTTTGCAAACGCCACGGCCAATATCAGCATCGGTGATGTGCATGGGTTTGAGGTCGACCCCGTAGCCGCGTGCACGTTGAACTGCAGCGTTCAGCAGCTCATCGCCTTTGCTTGAGGCACCCCTAGACGGTGCGAGATCTTGCCGGGCCACGTGAATGCCTGTCAGTTGCCCTCCTGGAATGTCGCGCACCATCTCGCAGGCGAGTTTGAGGGCGTCATCGCCAACCCCAGTGCCATCAATAGCCACCAAGACGCGATTGACATGACGCACATAAAGGTCGTCGCGTACCAGAAGCATCGGTCTGGTTGAAAGCTGGAAGACGTATTGGCTGGTGCTGTTGGCCAGAATGGATTGAAGGCGTCCCAGCCCGCGCGATCCCATCACGATCAGATCCGCGTTCAACTCGTCCGCCACTTTCAGCACGGTTTGTTTGGCATCGCCGTTGCGGATGATCGAATTCACTTCGCTGGCGTCGAGGCCCATGCTGCCAATGGCCTTGGCCATCAGTGTTGCGGCCTCTCCCCAGTGCTCTTCAGAGCCCGCGCTTCCTTGTTCCGGCACGACATGGAGAAGGTTGATGCGAGCGGCCCGGAAACCGGGCAGATCTCGCAACATGCGAACCATTTCTTCCACATGCCCTGTTCCTGAATCGGCGATCAGCAGGTTCTTGAACACGGTGTTGCTCTCGTTATGCAGCAGCCTATGGCGAGATTCCCGCCTCCTGAAGCTTGGTGACTGAGAGCGTTACGCCGAATCCCTGGCGCCTGTGCAAAAGGGTGTTGCCGCAACACACTGATCATGCAGGTGTGATGTGGCATGGGGCCTATGTGGCCTGGCTTGAGGAGGCTCGGGTCGAGGCCCTTGCGGCTGCTGGCATGCCCTACAGCCAGGTGTCTGAACAAGGGTTTGAGATGCCCGTCATTCGTTTGCAGATTCAGTACCGCAAGGCCTTGTCCCATGGGGATCAGGTGGTGTTGGAGAGTCATCCTCTGCCGCGACGAGGGGCGCGTTGGCCCTGGATCTCGCGGTTTTGCCTGCCTGATGGTTCCTGTGCGGCGGAGGCGGAAGTGGAGCTGGCATTGGTTCGATTCGCCAATGGCAAGCGATCTCTAGTGCGCGATGCCCCAGCCCCCATCGCTGAAGCTCTTGGGGCCCTACAGCGCGGACCAGTGCAATAGTACAAGTGAACTATGGCTGGTGCTTGTGAGGCGCGGGTGGTGGCTTTGGGCTCAATGTCCTGGACTTGGAGTTGTGCGCCTGCGGCAGTTGCAGCAGTTAGCCGCTGCTTTTGAGGTGGATCTGGAGGTGCTCTGGCACTGGCCTCTGCCCAAGCTCAGTGCTGCTCTGGCCTGGCCGCAAGGGGTGCTGCTGGCTGTCGATCGCCATCGCCGGAGCTGTGCTGCTTGCCAGACCTTGGCGATTCCCGATCAAGTGATCTTGCCGATGGATGACGCCTGGCCAGAGGGTTTCAGGCGTCTTGAGCGCCCGCCCTTGATGACCTTCTGGCAGGGAGATCAAGCGTTGCTGCCGCTTCTCTCTGCTGGTCAGGCAGTCGCGGTCGTTGGTTCCAGGCGTGCGTCGCGTCATGCCCTGCAAGCCGCGGAGCTTCTAGGTCGTGCCCTTGCCAGGGCTGGATGGCCCGTGGTTAGTGGCTTGGCGGAGGGGGTTGATGCCTCTGCTCACAAAGGATGTTTGGCAGTTGGCGGGCAGCCTGTTGCTGTTTTGGGCACGCCTCTCAACCGTGCCTATCCCGCTGAACATCTGAATCTGCAAGCCCGTGTCGCGCAACAAGGTTTGTTGCTGAGTGAGTTGTCTCCAGGAGCCCGGGTTCAGCGCTCGAGTTTTGCGCGACGCAACCGTCTGCTTGTGGCGATTGCCCGGCATGTGGTGGTGGTGGAGTGTCCAGAAGGCAGTGGTGCTCTGCTAACGGCTGAGGCTGCAGTGCGACAGGGGCGATCGCTATCCGTCATGCCCGCGGATGCTTTGCGTCCAGCGGCTCGAGGCAGTAACCGCTTGCTTCGTGAGGGAGCACAGCCCTTGCTGGATCCCGAGTCCTGGGTTGCTGGCCTTGGGATGGGGCCGTTGGCGACTCCTTCAAGGGTGTCGACCACTCCAGAAAACAATGGCGTTTCGGCCCGAGCCAATCGCCTTGAGCATCACGATCCAGCCTTACTCGCGTTGTTGGATGACGGAGCCAGTCTTCCTCAGCTGGCCCATGCGCTTCAACGGTCATCAGTCGCACTCGCTGAAGACCTGGTTCAGCTTGAGCTGGAAGGCGTTGTGGTGGCCGAGCCAGGAATGCGCTGGCGGCTTGCTTAGCTGGAGCCATGGCCATGACTCCGCTAAAGGGATCGGATTTGCTGGCTTGGCGTCGCCGATTGCTGGCGACTGGGGGTAGGTCCGTCGACCTGGATTGGTTGCTCGACCTTGGTGGAGGGTTGCGCTGGGCCGAGTTGCAGAAATTGCAGCTGAATCCCGGTGAGATGGAGATTCAGTTGGCTGTTTCCCTGGAGACTCTGGAAGACTTGTGGCAACGCCACCAGCAGCAGCAAGTGCCCTTGCAGCACCTGGTGGGCCGTTGCCCTTGGCGTGACCTGGAATTGGAGGTGACCTCGGATGCCTTGATCCCGCGTCAGGAAACCGAACTGCTGGTGGATCTCGCCTTGGCCAAGGCGGCTGAGTTCTCCACTGCCTCCCTGGAAGCAGCCCTGCGTTGGGCTGATCTCGGCACTGGATCGGGAGCTGTGGCGGTTGCGCTGGCTCGTCACTTGCCCAAATGGTCAGGACACGCTGTTGACTGCAGCCCCCAGGCTCTTGCTTTGGCGCGCCGCAATTTGGAGACCCTCGCTCCTGGGAATGGCTGTGAGTTGCATCAGGGCAGTTGGTGGGAGCCGCTGCGGCCCTGGTGGGGAGCCTTGCAGTTGGTGGTCTCCAACCCTCCTTATATTCCTGCCTCAGTGGTGGATGTGCTCGACCCTGTTGTGCGCGATCACGAGCCTCGGCTTGCCTTGGATGGTGGTGTTGATGGTTTGGATTGTTGTCGTGCCCTCGTTGCTGAGGCCTGTGAGGCATTGGCTCCAGGGGGGTGGTTGCTGCTGGAGCATCACCACGACCAATCGGATCTGGTTTTGGATTTGATGGCGCGTGCTGGGCTTGAAAATGCCTGCGCCGCCCTCGACCTTGAAGGTGTGCCCCGTTTTGCGATGGGCCGTCGTGCAGGCTGAAGAGGTTCCTTGGGTTTCTGGCGAGGGCATGGCTGATCAGCCTTCGATGCTTCGATCTGCACAAGCAATGGCCGACCATTTGCATGCGGGCGGAGCCGGTGTGATGCCGACTGACACGCTCCCGGCGCTTGTCGCAATTCCAGCCCATGCCAAACAGATCTGGACGTTGAAGCAGCGCCCCGCTGAAAAGCCGCTGATCTTGATGGCCTCAACGTCGGAGCCGTTGCTGGCCCTCGCCACAGTGGAGGTGCGGAACGCTGCCCGTCCTCTCGTGGAACAGCACTGGCCTGGAGCCCTCACCTTGGTCGTGCCGTTGAGCAACGAGCCACTGGCTTGCGCGTTAGTGGATTGCCTTAACCCAGGAGCCACCACCTTGGGGCTGCGTGTGCCGGCGTGTGCGCAAGCCCGAGGCTTGATGGAGTGCACAGGCCCTTTGGCCACCACCAGCGCCAATCCCTCAGGAGAACCACCAGCGCTCAATCCCGATCAGGCATCTCTTTATTTCCCTCAGGTGCCTCTCCTCGGCCCGCTCCCATGGCCCCAGCCGGGAGGCCAGGCCAGCACGGTGTTGGCCTGGGCTGGTGACGGTCGCTGGCAAACCCTGCGCCAAGGTGCTGTGATCCCTTAAGCAGATCCCCCGCAGGCTCCATGCTTTGGTTGATTGCACTTGTGCTGGTGCTGCAAAGCCTTGGGGCCTGGATCCTGGGGCCGCTGGTGCGTGGTGGCACCACGTGGCTCAGCCTTAGTTGGATGCCTTGGCTTTTGCTGATTGTGGGCCTGTGGCTGTTTTCAGGCCGCAGGGATTGAAGCCGGCTAACGGATTTGAACCGATGGCCTTCGCTTTACAAAAGCGCTGCTCTACCGCTGAGCTAAGCCGGCAATTTGTGCACTTTACTGGCCAGCTCTCAGGATTGTTCTCTTTGATGCTGCACGAGCCACAGCGCCAATTGCACCCGGTTGCTGCAGCCCGTCTTCATCAGTGATCGGCTCACATGGGATTCAACAGTTCGAACACTCAACACCAGGTGTTTGGCGATGGCTTTATTGCTGAGACCCTGCAGCAATAACCGATTCACAGCCATCTCGGCCGTTGTAAGGGAACAGGGATCCATGCCATCGAAGGGGTAGCGCTTCCAGAAGCATTCCCCTTCGATGGCGCTGGTTATTCGTCGCCCGTGGCACCTGAAGCCACCGCGAGCGGGCGGCGGATCGGCAGGTTGGCCACCAGGGCCGTCACCCGGTCTTCGGTTTCCAGGCTCACGTCGCCTTCATCGAGATCGATTTCCACGTAGCGGGCGACCACTTCAAAGATTTCTCTCCGCATTTGATCCAACAGCTCGGGGCTGAGGTCGCTGCGGTCGTGGGCCAGCACCAGTTGAAGCCGCTCGCGTGCTGTGTTGGCACTCGCGGGTTGGCGGCGAAGCAGCTTGTCGAGAATGTCGCGCAGGGTCATCGGTTTCAAAAGATCTTCTTTTGCATCAGTCGGCGCACCTTGGCGCGGAGTCCCCGCCCTTCCTTGGAGGGGTCGATCAAGGCAACCTCTTCACCCTGGAGACGTCGAGCCACGTTTCCGTAGGCGCGCGCTGCAGGGGATTTACTGCCATTCAGGGTGAGGGGCTCACCTCGGTTCGTGCTCACAATCACTTGCTCGTCTTCCAGCACCAAGCCCAGCAGGGGCAGGGCCAAGATGTCAGTGACATCGTCAACGGCGAGCATTTCCTGGTTCGCCATCATCTTCGGCCGCACTCTGTTGAGCACAAGTTGCACGGGTTTCACCCCGTGGGTGTTGAGAAGTCCGATCACCCGATCGGCGTCTCGCACCGCGGAGACCTCAGGAGTTGTGATCACAATCGCCTCCTTGGCCGCGGCGACTGCATTTTTGAAGCCATCCTCGATACCGGCTGGGCAATCGATCAGCACGTAATCGAATTGCTCTTCAAGCATGCCCGCAATGGTTTTCATGTCTTCGGGCTTCAGCCACTCGAGCATGCGGGGATTGCCGGCTGGGAGCAGGGCCAGGTTGGGCTCCTGTTTATGTTTTACGAGGGCTTGCTCGAGGCGACAGCTTTCGGCTAGCACCTCCTGGGCCGTAAAAACGATGCGATTTTCCAACCCCAGCAAGAGATCGAGGTTGCGCAGGCCAAAGTCGGCATCGAGCACGACAGTGCGGAGGCCGAGTCGAGCTAAGGCGATGCCGAGGTTGGCGGTGAGGGTGGTCTTGCCGACCCCGCCCTTGCCAGAGCAGATCAGGATCGTTCGCGAAGTAGGCGCCACGGCTTCCAGAGAAGTCGCGTCACCTTAATGGGAGTGTTCGTTTCAGGCCAGCGGTCGACCTGGAGCTGCTGGTGGATCCCCCTCCAAAAATCTTCGACTCAGTCGGGGATCGGCGGGTTCGATCACGATCTCGCCCCTCTCAATCCGCGCTTCTTCAGCGAGTCCGGCTTGCGGTTGATCCTCAGGGCCACGGGCCACTTGATCCGCGATGCGCAGCTGAAGTGGTCTGAGTTGCAAGGCCACAACCCTGGCGGACTTGTCTCCGAACTGGCCTGCATGGGCAATGCCCCGGAGGCGGCCCCAAATCATGACGTCACCTCCTGCTGAAACCCGTGCCCCTGGATTGACGTCACCAAGGATCAGAAGATCACCAGCGGTGTCGAGCTGATCACCTGAGCGCAAGGTTCCGCGATGGACTCTCAGCTGATCGATGCCCTCATTCGTTGTCTCCTCAGGGTTGCTGGATTGCTGGCTGCCTATGGGCTTCACCTGCAAGCCGAGGGCTTGAGCACTGATCACTGTTTGGGGATTGCCTGCCCTCACCAGCGCGATCGAAAATCCAGCCTCTTGCAGCTGTGTTTGCAGGCGTTGGAGATCCCTGCATGTGAGCTGCCACTGTTGGGTGAAAATCTCAACCGCTCCCGGCTGGAACTGCCCCAGTTGTTCAGGCAGGTTGTCTTCCCAATGGCTGGTGCGTTCGGGGGGGAACAAAAGCTGCTGAGGCAGACCGGCATTGCGATCAATGGCCATGGGGCTCTCATCCACCGAGCCAGACGCTAGGCCGCCTCGCCACCGTTGCAGGGGGATGCTGCTTAGAGATGGTCGAGGGCTTTGCGGAGATCCTTCTGAATCTCATGGGGATGGATTAACCAGGCAGTGGCTGCTGGTGTTGAGAGGCTTTGCACAAGCGGTGAGGCTTGTTCCAGCCCTTGAAGCATCACGCCATCCCAGAGCCGAAGGCCCCCCCGATAGGGGTGATACCCCCGGATCTGTTGATGCCGCAGGCCGCAGGAGTGCTCCGGATTGAGCGCGACTCGTTCGCTGAATTGGCGGGCCATCGCGAGGGCTTCCAGTTGAGCGGCTGAATTGAGGTGACCAACGGCAGTCGCTTTGAGCAGTCGCCGGTCAAGAAAGCGCGAGCAAAGTCCCGCGAGGGGGGCGGGACCTTCTTCAGCCCACCGCTGCAGGTGATACCCAGTACGGATGTCGTCGTTGGCCAGGAAAGTGTCGATCGATAGGGATTTGGGCTCCCAAAGCCAGTGATGCATCACCCTGTCTGCCCAGACCTGCTCAGGCCCCAGTTGGCGAGCCAAGCGAATCAGTTGTTCCAGCATCCAGTTGCACACCACGTTGAGTCGGTGCGTGTAAACGCTGCGATACATCAAGTTGCGGACGACCAAGTAGTGCTCCACAGCCATGAGCCCTTTGGGACTGATGGCCATATCTCCGTCTGGAGCCAAGGTCAGAGCCGCCAGGATGCGCTCCAGGTCGAGCTGGCCATAACGGGCACCGGTGCTGTAGCTATCGCGCATCAGGTAGTCGAGACGGTCGCAGTCGAGCTGACTGCTGACCAGCCTTTTGATCACCTGCCGCTCTGCTTGTCCGTGCTCCAGGAGATCGGCAGCCGCATCGGCTGTGCCTGGGTTGTGGGCGTCCAGCACCGGTTGGAGCTCCGGATGCTCGCGAATCAAGGATGCTGACCAGGCTTCGTGATGCAGGCCAAACATCTCCTCGCCGGTGTGACTCAGAGGGCCATGGCCGAGGTCATGGAGAAGGGCTGCGGCATACAAAACAAACCTGTGCTTGTCCAGGCTTGGGTCTTGTGGAAGCAGGTTGGTGAGCGCTCGTCGCGCAAGGTGGAAGACACCGAGTGAATGGGTGAAACGACTTGACTCGGCACCATGAAAGGTGAGGAAAGCAGGGCCGAGCTGACGGATCCGGCGCAGCCTTTGGAACGGGCGGCTCTCCACGAGTTCCATCACCATGGCTTCAGCCGGATCACCGGGATCCAGCTGGATACTTCCGTGGAGTGGGTCGTGATAGGTGCGTGAGCTCATGCTCCGACCTCAGGCCGCTGATGATTCGACGCTTTCGTCGGCATCAGGTGTGTTGGCGTCCAAATCCTGCGCAGGAGCGTCGGACTGGTCCAGGCGAGCTTCCATCATTTGCTGGGCATCAATCAGCCAGCGGTCACCATCGCCACCTGGGTTGAGGGGCTCGGGTTGATCGAGGAGCCTGTCGGGTTCAATTCCCTGGCCCTGAATATCCCGGCCACTCGGAGTGAGATAGCCAGCCACCGTGACCGCTAACCCGCTGCCGTCGCTGAGATTGGTAAGGGTTTGGATCAACCCCTTCCCAAAGGTGCGGCTGCCCAACAGTTGAGACCGATCGTTGTCTTGAAGGGCTCCGGCGAGAATTTCGCTCGCGCTGGCAGTACCACCATTCACAAGGGTCACCATCGGACCGGCGTAGAGGGTGTTGGCACTCGCCTGAATCGGATCGGCAATGCCATCTCGGTTGCGGGTTTCCACGATTGGCTCGTTGCTGAGAAACGCATCGGCAACCGCCAGACCAGCGCTCACAAGACCTCCTGAGTTGTTGCGCAGGTCGAGCACAAGACCCTCAATGCCTTTGTCTGAGAGTTCGGCAATGGCTTCTTGCACCTGCTCGGGAACGCCATCGCTGAATTGCGTGATCCGTAGATAACCCAAGGTGTGATCGTCTCGACGCAGCCGCCTTGTCCTTACCGGTCTGAGATCAACGCTTCGTCTTTCCAGAGTCAGCTCATCGCGTGTTCCATCGGGAGCCTCCAGAGTCAGCACGACCTGGGTCCCCGCATCTCCCCTTAATCGCGCTGCAGTGGCCTCGAGGCCGAGATCGTCAGTGGCCTCTCCATTCACGGCCAAGACAGCTGTGCCGCTGACAACGCCTGCGTCTGCGGCTGGCGATCCTTCCAGGGAAGCAATCACAACAATGCGTCCGTCTGTGTTGCCATGGGCGAGTTGCAGACCCACACCGCTCAAGCTGCCTTGGTTGCTGGCTTTCATCACGGCGTAATCGTCGGGCCTAAGCAAGCGTGTGTAGGGGTCATCCAACGGAGCGAGCATGGTTTCGATCGCGTCGTAGGCCTGCTCACTGCTTTCGATTTTTGCTTCAAGTGCCTTCTGGCGCAGGCGTTTCCAGTGAATGTCCTCAAATCGAGCCGGATTCGCATAGCCCTGGTTCACCAGCCTCCAGCTCTCCACGACCAGCTGTTGGGCATCGTTGAGTGCCAACGCAGAAGGTGCAGCCAAGAAAGCGACCAGCGCCAGGCTCAGAAGGCAAGACATCAACCGTCGCAAGGGTTTTTGTTGGCTATTAACAGTCGGCAACATCGGCTTCATACCGGCGCGTTCGCTGGGATGTGTTCAGTAGACTCTCGCAATCCAAGCCCATTTCTGCATGGCGAACTCCTCACCTGTCTACGACTGGTTCCAGGAACGTCTTGAAATTCAGGACATCGCTGACGACATCGGCAGCAAGTACGTGCCCCCCCACGTCAATATTTTCTATTGCCTTGGCGGGATCACCCTGGTCTGCTTCCTGATCCAGTTCGCAACTGGATTCGCGATGACCTTCTATTACAAGCCGACTGTTGCTGAGGCCTATTCCTCAGTTCAGTACCTGATGACCGATGTCAGCTTCGGCTGGTTGATCCGCTCCATTCATCGTTGGAGCGCATCGATGATGGTGCTGATGCTGATCCTTCACGTCTTCCGCGTGTACCTCACCGGTGGTTTCAAGCGTCCTCGCGAGCTCACCTGGGTCACCGGCGTCACCATGGCTGTGATCACTGTTTCCTTTGGTGTGACTGGCTACTCCCTCCCCTGGGACCAAGTTGGCTACTGGGCCGTGAAGATTGTTTCGGGTGTGCCTGCTGCAATCCCTGTTGTGGGGGATTTCATGGTTGAGCTCCTGCGTGGTGGTGAAAGCGTCGGTCAGTCCACCCTGACCCGCTTCTACAGCCTTCACACCTTTGTGATGCCCTGGCTGCTGGCCGTCTTCATGCTCATGCACTTCCTGATGATCCGGAAGCAGGGCATTTCCGGTCCCTTGTGATCCAGAGACTTCCGTTCAGTCCTCAACGAACACGTACTGGTCAACCCAATGCACATTCTCAAGAAGCCTGACCTCACTGATCCCAAGCTCCGCGCCAAGCTCGCCAAGGGCATGGGTCACAACTATTACGGTGAGCCTGCTTGGCCCAACGACCTCCTCTACATCTTCCCGGTGGTCATCCTTGGCACCATCGCGTGTGTTGTTGGTTTGGCTGTTCTTGATCCCGCCCTCCTGGGCGACAAGGCAGATCCCTTTGCAACACCTCTGGAAATTCTCCCCGAGTGGTACTTGTACCCCGTTTTCCAGATTCTTCGTGTAGTGCCCAACAAGCTTCTGGGCATCGCCCTTCAGACCTTGATTCCTCTCGGCCTGATGTTGGTTCCCTTCATCGAGAGCTTCAACAAGTTCCAAAACCCCTTCCGTCGTCCGGTGGCCATGGCTGTATTCCTGTTTGGAACCGCCACCACCATTTACCTCGGAATCGGTGCTGCACTGCCGATCGACAAGTCCCTCACTTTGGGTCTGTTCTGAGTTTCACTCGCCAATTCGCTTCGAATCCCGGCCCTTGGGTCGGGATTTTTTTATGTCTTGAATGGTCACTCGTCATTGGTGCTTGTATCTGTCTTGGGCAGCAGATCATCAAGGTCGAGAATCTCGACGTCTTCTGGACAGGTGCGCAGGAAATGGTGCATCAGCAGAAAACCCACAATGGTCCAGGTTTGATAGGTGCGGGATTGTTGACCGACCCACGTGCCGGTGGGGCCATCGAAATATTCGGCCCATTGCTGACGCGGTAGCTGATTGAGCTGACTCCAATAGCTTTCTTCCAGCAGCGCCTTCATTTGCCCCATCAACAGGACATCGGCATGGGGGTGCCGACGTTCATGCAGAAGAATGGACGCTCCAAAAAACCAGAGAAGGCTCGGCCAGTGGCCACCGTTGTGATAGCTCCAGGGCCAGTTTTTTGGATCCGATCCGGTTTTGTTCTGCCATTCCAGGCCGTCCATCGGGGGGTGGCAGATCCTCATGGGCATCTGGGCCATGAGGTGGTCGCGGTTGTGGAGCACCAGTCGAAACAGCGCCCGTTGCTGAGGACTCGTTAAGAGTCCAAAAAGACAACCCAGAGAATTGCCAAGGCTGTAGAAGCGGAAATCGGGACGACCGGTTCTCATGTTGCCGATCAAGTAGCCGCCACGGTTTTCAAGCCAGTCCTGAAGCCAGTCGGGAATGACCTGAGGCTGCACGTTGAACTCGTTTTGATATTGGTTGTCTCCGTACTGTTCAGTGGGTCGTCTGCGCAAAACCTGCATCGTTTTGCTGGTGACCCAGTAGTGCTTCAGCAGAAATTGGCGCAGGTCATGCACCCATTGGCGTGTGAGCACCAGTCTTTGATCCAGCAGTCGGCTGTCGTGATGGCGCCTGCTCAATTCCATCAGCTTGATGCAGCTGCGCAATGAGGCGAACAGCAACACTTCCACCTCAAGGGGTGCGCCCCACACATCCATGGGGCGGTCAATCATGAATGCGCAGTCGGGCACAAAGAGCACAGGTGTGCCCTCGAAGGTGGGATGCAGCACAAGATCGAGGAGAAGCTGGATCCCGCGTTGCACTTTCTGGCTGGAGCCGAATGCTTCGTCTCCACTGCGTTTCACGTACAACCAACAGAGCACGGGCCACCACAAACTGGCGTCCACTGACGTGATCCGTCCGATCGAGCGTTGCCCGTAGTCAGCCACAAGGTTGTTGTCTTCTTCCACAAAGCTGGTGGGGAAGACGCCACGGGTTTGATAAGTCGTGCTTTGCAGGTCAAGGCACACCGTGAGGAAATGCCGGACGATGTCGTATCGCTTCTGGGTCAGCAGATAAACGATGACCGGCACGTTGTCGCGCAGGAAGACCTCGCCGTAATTCAGGGCTTCGTCGTGGCTTGGGTGTTCCAATGCAGCGACAGAACCAGCGAGAGCACCAGCGACGGGAATCAATGTGCGCTCGAAATGCTCTTTGGCCTTTTGCACCACTTGGTCTTCTTTGGAGCTCGGCCGTAACCGCTGGTGCTGTTGGCTGAAGCGTCCTGCCATGCCGCTTGGTCTGGGCTTCTACTTCAGACGCTAGTAATGGCAAAGGGTTTGGGCAGTGGAAGACAGTCTGGAGAAGTTGTTGTGTCTTGGCCCTTGCGCCTGGGATGTCGATGAGTTATGGTTTTGGACTGCGCGGGAGCCGAGAGGCGAGCGTGCGGACCATCTGAGATGAGTGCGCGAGTGCTTGTTTGAGGTGGTGAGCCGAGAGCGGAGGGGGAGCGATCCCACGATGCTGTAGGTTCATCAAGCGGTTGAGAGACCGCGTCACTTACGAGGCCGGGAGAGAGATCCCACGGTGTTGTAAGTTCATCAAGCGGCTGAGAGGCCGCACTGCTGAACCGCTCCTGAGAGGGAGCAGGGAAGCAAGAACCTGGACAATTGAAAAGTTTAGGAACTGACGCTTTTATCGCGTTTGGTTCTGAGCCGAACCGAGAGGGGAGGTGAGGGATCAAATGGAATTGCGATAAAGGTGTGAGGTCCCGTCAAACAATTTCGTTGCGAAGAAGTCATTCGCTGCAGCGATGAAGTTTTCACGAACTTCATTGTTGCCGGTGTGCGAATTGATGGAGCAACAACCGGATCTGAGATCCTGGAAAGTCATGGATAGAGAGATCTAGAAGTGCACTCTTAAGAACCCTTTCTGTGTCAGCTGAAAGGAGGCGACAACTGCGGAGAGCATTTTTGCTGCTTTGTGGGTGAAGCAAATAATTTTGAGGACATGAAAATGTCTAAGAGGAAATGATCTACAACGGAGAGTTTGATCCTGGCTCAGGATGAACGCTGGCGGCGTGCTTAACACATGCAAGTCGAACGAACCTTCGGGTTAGTGGCGGACGGGTGAGTAACGCGTGAGAATCTGCCCTCAGGAGGGGGA
>JAAZVJ010000005.1 GCA_018623675.1 Synechococcus sp. HW_metabat.54
AGACACGGTTCGGGGGTGTGTCGTTCAGAACGGAAGGGGATCGTCTCCAATGGCACGGCTGGGGAGGGTCGCGCGAGTTTGCTGCTTCTCCAGCCAAGCGGAAGGTCGATGGGGCTTTTGTGGCTCCAGCTCGGTCCTTCAGAACACCGCGAGCTCAAGACAAGCACCGAGCGGCAGGACCTTTCTTGAAGCTTCAGGGCACGCGGCTGTCGCTCCTCTTGGGGCCTCTGGCAAGTAGAGCCATCATCCGTACGCCGTTGGAGCAGCACTACGGCATCGGTCGCTCCCAGCTCAAGGTTCTGATGGGTGCCCCGTTCGAGCTGCAGTTGGTTCCGGTCGATGCAGCTGGCTTCACTTCAGGAGTGCAGCTGCAACTGAAGCTTCCTCCCGATCCAACACCCTTGGATCGCTCTCTGGGGATGATTGCCGGACGCTTAATGGATCAGGGGCTTCGCCCCAAGAACAAGAACGCTGAAATCTGGTTTGATCCAGCGGTGGGTGATGGTGTTGTCGTGGGTGGCTGGCAGTTGGTCTCCTTACCGGCTGGTGATCAACAGCTGAACGTGGGATTGGGGGTCGCACCCTCGAAGGAAGCGCCCACACCTCGGGGGTTTCAGCTGAATCCCGGTGTTGTTTTGAAGCTTCAGGCTGATGGCAAAGCGCTTCAAGAGCGTCAGTTGCTTCCCGGCCGCTGGCCCAGAACGGTACAGAACTCAAACACTGTTGAGTTCAGCCTGCATCGGTTAATGCCGGATGAACCCAATAGTGCTGATTGGTTGGAGATACGCGGTCAGTTGCTGCTTGCTTCCTCAGATGCACCCTGAGGCACTGCCGCTTCGTCCTGACGCTCACGCTTACGGCGTTCGGCGGCAAGCGTTTCTTCCATGAGTTCAACAGCTTGGGCCATCCGTTCGAGGTTCCCCGTATAGATGCCAAGGTCTTTTTCAACCCGCTCTTTGGCAAGGCCTAGTGGCTCGCTCAGCTCATGGGCGAGCTTCGCCAGTTCCGCTGGATCCGTTCCTTCGTCACCCTTTGCTTTGGCCAGCAAGGTGAGCAGGCCGACGGCCATCAAACGCGAGTAGTGAAAGTTGGCTTGGTCAGCACGCTTCAGCACCATGGCCATGCTCTCTGGAGCACCTGCACCCTTGTCACGCAGCCACTGTTGAACATCGTCAAAGGAGTGACCCTGAACCGCCTTCTCGCTGTCGTCGGCAAGTTTGTTCAGGGCTTTGGCATCAAAGCCATTGCAGCTGCATAGGGCAGCAAAGAGCGGAGCCAGATGCTGCTCAGGGCGATAGCCACGGGTAAAGGCGTTGAAGACCTGGCGCAGGCCAACGGCAAAGAGTGCGTCGGCCTTGAACTGCTTCTGGTGGCTCAGCAGATGCAATTCCACCAGCAGCTCGTCAGCCGTCCGCCTGTAGAGCGACGGAATGACATAAGGGAAAGCGTTGTGAAAAGCCCGCTTGCTGTCGGCAATGGTCAGATGCTCACCCAAGTGCGTGCACCAAAACAAAGTGAATTAGACCTTAGCGCCGCTGAAGACACCGTTAGGATTCCCCCCATCCACTGAGGGTGCAGCATGATCCCGATCGTGATCGAAGAATCGGGCCGGGGCGAGAGGGCCTTCGACATTTATTCCCGGTTGCTGCGGGAGAGGATCGTCTTTCTGGGTGAGCCGGTGACCAGTGAATCTGCGAACCGCATTGTTGCTCAGCTGCTCTTCCTTGAAGCGGAAGATCCCGAGAAAGACATTTACCTCTATATCAATTCTCCGGGTGGCTCCGTTTACGACGGCCTGGGCATCTTTGACACCATGCAGCACATCAAGCCTGATGTGCACACTGTCTGTGTTGGTTTGGCAGCCAGCATGGGGGCATTTCTGCTCTGTGCCGGAGCGAAAGGAAAGCGCAGCAGCCTGCGCCATTCCCGAATCATGATCCACCAGCCCCTTGGTGGTGCCAGCGGTCAGGCCAGCGATATTCGTATTCAGGCTGATGAAATTCTGTTCTTGAAAGAGAAGCTCAATCGCGAGCTTTCTGAACGCAGTGGTCAACCTCTGGAGAAAGTTCAGCACGATACTGATCGTGACTTCTTTATGTCGCCGAAGGAAGCTGCTGACTATGGCTTGATCGATACGGTGATTGATCGTCGCCCTGTGCACTCGGTCTGAACCGACGATTTCACTTTTCCCTGCTTCGGCAGGGATTTTTTTATGGCATCTCACTGGGATGCTTTGCCTTCCCAAGTTCACTTTGTAAGCCAGAACAGCCCAGCAATAAAAAACCCTCCCCGTTGGGGGAGGGCGTACGAGATTTGCTGACGATGTCAGTTATTCAGTACGGCTTCGGTACGCTCCTTTTCGGGAATCGCTGTGAATTCAGATACAAGGGCCCTGAATTCATCACCATCCATGGTCTCGATTTCGATCAATCGTTCCACCAGGTGATCCATCGCTTCACGATGCTGAGCGACCAGTTCAACCGTTTCGGCATAGCAACGCTTCACCATGTCGCGCACTTGCTCGTCGATCTGCTTCGCAATCGAATCAGACACATCACTACGGGTCATCAGATCCCGGCCGAGGAACACCTCCTGGCCACCACCCTCAAGGGCAATGGGTCCAAGGTCGGACATGCCGAAACGGGTGACCATCTGACGCGCCATTGATGCCACTTGCTGGATGTCGCCTCCAGCACCGGTGGTGACTTCTTCGTAGCCGAACACCACATCTTCGGCAGCACGACCACCCAGTGCACCCATGATCCGAGCTTTCAATTGGGCACGAGACACCAGCATTTGCTCCTCATCAGGGGAGAACCAGGTGAGTCCCTGCGCTTGGCCGCGCGGAATCAGTGTGACTTTCTGCACTGGGTCGTGGGCCTTGACCAGAGTTCCAACAAGGGCATGGCCAACTTCGTGATAAGCGATCAAGCGCTTGCTGCGGCCATCGGTCAAGGGCTGACCTTCCATACCGGCGATGATGCGGTCGACGGCATCATCAATTTCGCCAAGACCAATGGTCTCTTTGCGGCGACGGGCCGTGAGGATCGCAGCCTCGTTCAGGAGGTTGGCCAGGTCTGCACCGGTGAAACCAGGTGTGCGGCGCGCGATGCTCTCAAGGGTGAGATCCTCTGCAAGTTTCTTGTTGCGCGCGTGCACTTCAAGAATGGAGAGGCGACCTTTGATGTCAGGTGCGTCAACAGTCACCTGACGGTCAAAGCGACCTGGTCGCATCAGTGCTGAATCGAGCACATCAGGACGGTTCGTCGCCGCAAGAATGATGATTCCACTGTTGCCTTCGAAACCATCCATCTCGGTGAGCAGCTGGTTCAGGGTCTGCTCCCGCTCATCGTTACCACCGCCGATGCCAGCACCACGCTGACGACCCACGGCGTCGATTTCGTCGATGAAGATCAGGCAAGGGCTGTTCTCTTTTGCACGCTTGAAGAGATCGCGAACGCGGCTCGCGCCCACACCCACAAACATCTCCACGAACTCGGAGCCCGAAAGAGAGAAGAAAGGAACACCTGCTTCACCGGCAATGGCCTTTGCCAGCAAAGTTTTGCCTGTTCCGGGAGGGCCCACCAGCAGCACACCCTTTGGAATACGGGCTCCCACAGATGTGAAACGCTCAGGCTGCTTCAGGAAGGTCACCACCTCCTGCAGGTCTTGCTTGGCCTCGGAAACACCAGCCACGTCGTCGAATTTGACGCCTGTGTCGGCTTCCATGGCGAAACGAGCCTTGGTTTTACCGAACTGCATCGCCTGGCCAGGACCACCGGGCATGCCGTTGCCGCGTCTTGCCAGGAAGATCAAAGATCCAATCAGCAGGAGCGGGAACAACAGATTTCCAAGCAGTCCCAGGGCTGGGGGCGCAGTGCGGGGAGGATGAATGTCGAAGCTGATGCCCTCTTGCTTGAGGGTGTTGATCAGCTCAGGAGCGAGACCAGGAAGGTCAACGCGGAGACGCTGAACGCGGTTGTCAATCTCGGGATCAACGGCTTCAACCACGGCGTTGCGACCACCGTCGTAGATATCAACGGCGGTGATGCGTCCAGCTTCCACATAGTCGAGGAAGCGGCCGTAGCTCATGCGGCCAACGGCTGCGTTGCGGGGAGCGACGGTGGGTCCGCTGTTGGGATTCAGTGCCTGCAGGCCACCATTACCGAGAACCTGCCAGCCAAGAAGCAACGCCACGCCGATGGGTAGGACCCAAAGAGCGATCTGGCGCCAGCGTTGATTCATGGAAACCCCGAAAGTTGCAACACTTTAAGAGTTAAGACCGCCAAAACGCTGCTTTTGAAAGGGCATTAGCCCCATTCATCGCTCAAAGACTTCTCAGGGCAACAATCGGATCAAGCTTGGCGGCTCGCCGTGCGGGCACGACTCCGAAAAACAGACCAATCGAGCCCGATAGCGTCACCGTGACCAGCACGACTGAAGCTCCGATCGTGGCGGGCAGTGGGGTGATCGCTGCGACCGCTCCCACAGTTCCAAGCCCCACTGCGGTGCCAATCACCCCTCCCAAGCTGGCAAGCACCAGCGACTCAATCAAAAACTGGTTGAGCACATCTGAACTGCGAGCACCCAGGGCTTTTCGTAAACCGATTTCTTCGGTTCTTTCACTCACCGACACCAGCATGATGTTCATGATGCCGATGCCGCCAACCAGGAGAGAGACACCGCCAATCGCGGCCAACATCAGCGTGAGACCTCCTGTGATCGTGCCAACGATCGTTAGGGCGTCTTTCTGAGAGCGCACGGCGAAGTCGTCATCTCGAAGGATGCGGTGGCGTTGGCGCAACAGGTTGGTGATCTGAAATTTGGCCGGCCCCGTACTGGCTTCATTGTTGGCCTCCACACTGATGAAGCTGAGGCTGACTCCATAGGTTGCGTCCCGACCGGTGAGCCGACTCACCATCGTGCTCAACGGGATGTAGACGTTTTCGTCTTGGTTGTTGCCGAAAACCGCCCCTTTCGGCGCCATCACGCCAATCACACTGAAGCTCTGGTCTTTGATGCGAATGGTTTGTCCGATCGATTGACCCGTAGGAAACAGTTTGTCGCGCAGGTCTGGGCCGATGACAGCGACGGTGCGTGCTGCCCTCAGATCCTGCTCACTGATAAATCGTCCGCGAGCGACATCAAAACTGCGGACGGGGAGAAAGGCGGGAGTGATCCCGTTGATCGAACTGCTGGCACTGCGTGATCCAGCCTGCACAACTGCGCTGGAGGCGATCTGTGGTGCGACCCGCTTAACACTGGGGACTTGGGTAGCGATCGCATCGGCATCTTCGAGCACCAACGTTTTTGGAAAGGCAACACCGCGGCGGCGGGTGTCGTTATTGCCAGGAACCACAAACAACACATTGGCCCCCAAATTGCTGAGCTGATCCTCAGCAAGGTTCTGCGCACCACGACCTACACCAACCAGTGTGATCACGGAGGCGTTACCGATCACGATGCCCAACATCGTGAGCAAGCTGCGCAAACGATTGGCCCTCAGGGTGTTGAGGGCCATGCCCACTGTTTCAGTGAGCGGCAGCTTGCTTGCCATGGGCAGAACTTCAGAGGGTGGCTTGATGCAGACCTGCGTCTAGAAGTCCGTCGTTGCCCACCGTACCGACTTTCACGAGGTCGGTGGAACCGGACACATCTGGCTGGGTACCAGCGGTTTGCACCACCAAATCACCGGCCTTCAACCATCCACGCTCACGGCAGATCGTCATTGCGGCGTCAAACGTGGCGGTGGTGCGCTCGTGGGTCTCAGTCACCAAGGGGGTCACCCCCCACACAAGCTGCAGTTTGCAGGCCACGCGCTGTTCATTGGTGATGGCCAGGATGGGAGCTGCCGGGCGGAACTTACTCACGTTGTGAGCTGTGGCACCGCTTTTGGTGAGGGGCAGGATGGCAGCCGCGTTGAGTTGGCTTGCGATCGTGCTCACTGCACTGCTGATGGCGTTTGGCACCGTGCAAGGCAGATGGCTATCGATCGACCGTTGCGGGTAATCCTTCTCGATCCGTCGCGCGATGGTGGCCATGGTCTCCACAGCCTCCACAGGGAAGTCGCCCACCGCCGTTTCGTTAGACAGCATGACGGCATCGGTGCCATCGAGAATCGCGTTGGCCACATCACTCACCTCAGCCCTGGTGGGGCGAGGGCTCGAAGCCATCGAATCGAGCATCTGGGTGGCCGTGATGATCGGAATACCGAGGCTGTTGGCTTTCTGGATGAGTTCCTTCTGAAGCAGAGGAACTTCTTCGGCTGGCATCTCAACGCCGAGGTCGCCACGGGCAACCATCACCCCATCGCAAAGGGGAAGGATGGCGTCGATCTGATCAATGGCTTCGAACTTCTCGATCTTGGCCACCACCGGCGTGGTGTGACCGTGCTGGCGGATCAAACCACGAATCTCCTCCATGTCGGAGGGGTTACGCACAAAGCTGAGAGCGACCCAATCAACTCCTTGCTCAAGACCAAAGGCAAGGTCAGTGCGGTCTTTGTCGGTAAGGGCCCGAACCGAAAGTTGCACGTCGGGGAAGTTCACCCCCTTGTTGTTGGACAACACACCACCAACCGTGACCACGCAGTGGAGGGTTTGATCAGCTTTCTCAACCCGTTCCACCTTCATTTCAACGCGGCCGTCGTCCAAGAGGATTCGGCTGCCAGGGGTCACCTCATCCGCCAGCTTGTCGTAAGTGACCGTGGCGATCTCTTGATTGCAGGGGACAGCCCGAGAGGTCAGGGTGAAAGAGTCTCCCTTGGCCAGGGTGATGGGACCATCAGCGAAGCGGCCAAGACGAATCTTTGGGCCTTGAAGGTCTTGAAGAATTCCGATGTGTTGGCCAAGTTCAGCAGAGACCTGACGGATTGTCTTGATCCGCTCGGCGTGGTCGCTGTGATCACCGTGGGAAAAATTCAGGCGAAACGTGGTGGCGCCAGCCTGGATCAGTTCCTTCAGCCTCTCGGGGCTTTCGGTAGCAGGGCCGATGGTGGCCACGATCTTGGTTCTACGGGAAAGATCGATTTGAGCCATCCACCGGGCTGGGAAACACAGCGGAATCTACCCTCCAGGCTGGTCGGGCCTGTTCTGACCACTAAATGCCGTTCTGACTGACAAGCGGATGGACCTCAATCACTATCAACAGGCGGCTCGATCGACAGCCCGCTATCCAGACGTTGGCTCCAATCCCATCTATCCCACCCTTGGCCTCAGTGGTGAGTCCGGTGAGGTGGCCGACAAAGTGAAGAAGGTGCTGCGCGATCGTGGCGGCATTTTTGATGCCGAAGTCAAGGAAGCCCTCAAGCTTGAACTCGGCGACGTGCTTTGGTACGTGGCCCAATTGGCCAGTGAACTCGGTTTCAGCTTGGAGGAGGTCGCCCAAGCCAACGTGGACAAACTGGCCAGCAGGGCATCACGCGGCAAGCTCAGCGGGAGTGGTGACCACCGCTGAGCACTCACAGGCCTTAGCCGTAAAAGGCGGAGTTATTCAGCAGCACCACTTGGGCATTGCCCAGGGCCCACTGCAAGACGTTCAGCGCTAGGAAGGCCAGCAAGGCTGAGAGGTCCAGGCCACCCAATGGGGGGATGATTCCCCGAAAAGCATTGAGGTAGGGATCGGTGATGGAGCCCAATGTGCTCACCAGCTGGTTGCCTTGAAGATTGGGGAACCAGCTCAACAGCACCCGAATCACCAAGACATAGAAGTAAATCTCCAGGGCGCTGGAGATCACCCCCAGCAGATTGACGACGTATCCGATCACTTCGGCGGACATGGAGCTTGCTTCAGACCTAGGAACTCTATGCAGCCTCAGACCATTCGTCGTTGTCAGCGGCTGATTCCGTCGTTTCAGGGCCTGTGGTGGGCAACACCGAGAAGGTGCGGTGGAATTTGTCTGTGAGGCTGATCCAGTAGGAGCGCCCTTCACTTTGGCGTTTGCGCTCGATGAAGTTTTGGGTCAACAACTCCTTGATGTGGTCGTAAGCGCCTGACCCTCGTAATTCGACGAGATCCGATTGCAGGATCCTTTTTTTGAGGGCGATGGTGGCAAGCGTTCGCAGCGCTGCCGTCGAAAGATTGACAGGAAGTAAGTCCCGCACCAGCTCACCAAGACCGGGCCTGAGTTGAAGGCTGTAGGAGCCATTGCCAGCCACAATCTCCAAGGCCGTGTCCCGTTGGGCGTAACCGGCCTCTAAAGCAAGCATCGCTTGCTCCACATTGTTCTCAGAAGTCTCGGCCAGGCGAGCCAACTCCTTCAATCCAACAGGAGTTCCTTTGAGATACAAGATCGCTTCGAGCCTTGCCGGAAGTGAGATTGCATTGGGTTCAGCCATCAACCTCCGACAGGCAACGCTTCAAGGTATCGCCCTCAGGTTTCTCAGCCAGGGCTTGACTGCCCCAAAAAGAGCCGATAAGCGGGATTTCCGGTTTCTTCCCAGCTCGGGTACCCGACATCGCGAAGGAAGGTATTCCAATCATCCAAATCTGATTGTTTCACCAACACGCCCACCACAATTCGCCCCACGTCAGCTCCGTGGTTTCGGTAGTGAAAAATGCTGATGGTCCATTCGGGCCTTAGGGCAGTCACGAAGGTCATCAAGGCCCCTGGCCGCTCCGGAAATTCGAAGCGATAGAGCAATTCCACGCAATCATCTGCTTGGGTGCATTGGGCTGAGGCGGGCAGCCGACCACCCACCATGTGCCGCAGGTGCACTTTGGCCAATTCGTCGTCGCTGAGGTCTTGGCAGGGGAACCCGTTGTGTTGCAGGTCTGCGAGCAGAGCCCGCCGATCGTCGTAGTTGCTGACTTGTACCCCCATAAAAATTTGGGCTTGGGGGCCATCACTCATCCGGTAGCTGAATTCGGTCAGGCTTCGCCTTTCAAGGCATTCACAGAGCTTCCTCAGGCTTCCTGCCTGCTCGGGAATCTGCACCGCAAACATTGCTTCTCGCTCTTCACCCAGTTCGGCCCGTTCCGCGACGAAGCGCAAGCGATCAAAGTTCATGTTCGCGCCGCAGGCCACGGCCACAAGCTGTTTGTCTTTGAGCCCACGCTTGGCCACATCGGCTTTCAAGCCCGCGATCGCGAGGGCCCCTGCAGGCTCGAGGATCGAACGGGTGTCCTCGAAAACATCTTTGATCGCCGCGCAGATCTCATCGGTTCCCACCGTCACCATCGCGTCCACGTAGCGCTGGGCGAGAGCGAAGGTGTTTTCACCCACCTCACGCACGGCGACACCGTCAGCAAACAAGCCAACCTGAGGCAATCGGATCCGTTCCCCCGCCTCTAAGGAGAGCGTCATGGCCGCAGCATCGTGGGGCTCAACCCCGATCACCTGCACATCGGGCCACAGGCTTTTCACGTAGGCAGCAATGCCTCCAATCAATCCACCGCCGCCCACAGCGACATAGATCGCATCTGGCGGTGTGGGGCTTTGTCGCAGGATTTCCATGCCGATGGTTCCCTGACCCGCAATCACTTCGGGATCATCGAAGGGGTGAACAAAACAGAGCCCTTCTGTTTCACTGCGCCGTTTCGCCTCGGCGTAGGCCTCGTCATAGGTCTCCCCATGGAGCACGACCTCTGCGCCACGGGCTCGCACCGCCTGAACCTTGACGTCGGGCGTGGTGATCGGCATCACGATCACGGCTCGGCATTGCAACTGTTGGGCGCTTAAGGCCACCCCTTGGGCGTGGTTTCCTGCGCTGGAGGCAATCACGCCCCGTTCCAGCTCCGCTCTACTGAGCTGGGCCATGCGGTTGTAGGCCCCGCGAAGCTTGAAGGAAAACACCGGTTGCAGGTCTTCCCGCTTGAACCAGATGCTGTTGTTCAGCCTGCGACTGAGACTGACCGCATGCTCAAGGGGGGTCTCCCTGGCGACGTCGTAGACGCGGGCGCGCAGAATCCGTGGCAGGTAGTGATCCATCAGGCCAGTTTGGCTCGCCGCTGCCGCCGAAGGCCTCGTAGATTGCCCGAATCGGCCGGCGGACGGGAATGCATCTGAGCGAGTTGACCCATCCCAATCAGCTCCATGGGAAGTCGGTTCAAGAGCTGGAAGAGATCGCTGCACAGATTCGTGAGCGTCACTTGGAGGTGGTCTCCAATAGTGGCGGTCATTTGGGGCCAGGTTTGGGCGTGGTGGAGCTCACCCTGGCCCTCTACCAAACTCTCGACCTTGATCACGACCGCGTGATCTGGGACGTGGGTCACCAGGCCTACCCCCACAAACTGCTCACCGGTCGTTACGCCGATTTCCACACCTTGCGTCAGCAGGGCGGGGTTGCGGGGTACCTCAAACGGGGAGAAAGCCGTTTCGATCATTTCGGTGCTGGTCATGCCAGCACGTCGATTTCAGCTGCCCTCGGGATGGCGATGGCTCGTGATCGCCGAGGAGAGAACTTCAAGTGCGTCGCTGTGATCGGTGATGGTGCTCTCACCGGTGGCATGGCACTAGAGGCCATCAACCACGCCGGGCATCTCCCCAACACACCACTTTTGGTGGTGCTCAACGACAACGACATGTCGATCTCCCCACCGGTGGGTGCTTTGTCGACCTACCTGAATCGCATGCGCCTCAGCCCGCCCATGCAATTCCTCTCAGGAAGCGTGGAAGAAAGCATGAAACATCTCCCCTTTATGGGAGGGGAAATTCCGCCTGAACTCAACCGCCTCAAGGAGAGCATGCGGCGACTTGCGGTTCCCAAGGTGGGCGCTGTGTTCGAAGAGCTCGGTTTTACCTATATGGGGCCCATTGATGGCCATGACATCGCCGAGATGACCCGCACCTTCCAGGCTGCTCACAAGGTTGGTGGCCCGGTGATGGTTCATGTCGTGACCACCAAAGGCAAGGGGTACCCCTACGCCGAAGCCGACCAAGTGGGCTACCACGCCCAGTCGGCGTTCGACCTAGAGACAGGTAAGGCGCGTCCAAGCAAAACACCCAAACCCCCTAGTTACAGCAAGGTTTTTGGTCAGACGTTAGTCAAACTTTGCGAACAGGATTCCAAGGTCATCGGCATTACTGCCGCCATGGCCACGGGCACCGGTCTGGACATGCTCCAGAAAGCCATCCCAGAGCAATACGTTGATGTCGGTATTGCTGAACAACATGCCGTCACGCTGGCTGGGGGCATGGCTTGTGAAGGTCTCAAGCCGGTGGTTGCGATCTACAGCACCTTCCTGCAACGGGCCTACGACCAGTTGATCCATGACATCGGCATCCAGAAATTGCCGGTCACTTTTGTGATGGATCGGGCTGGAATCGTGGGTGCTGATGGTCCGACTCACCAAGGTCAGTACGACATCAGCTACTTCCGGGCGATCCCGAATTTCACCGTGATGGCGCCTAAGGACGAATCCGAATTACAGAGGATGATGGTGACCTGTTTGCAGCACAACGGCCCAACAGCTCTGCGCATCCCACGTGGTCCGGGCGAAGGCGTTCCTTTGATGGAAGAAGGTTGGGAGCCCCTTGAGATCGGTTGTGGTGAACTTCTCAGAACAGGCGACGATCTCCTGATCGTTGCCTATGGCTCCATGGTGAGCAGAGCTATAGCCACGGCGGAGCTTTTGAGTAGCAACGGGGTTGAGGCATCTGTGGTCAACGCCCGCTTCTTGCGCCCTCTGGATGAAGCTCTGATCCATCCATTGGCACGGCGCATCGGCAAGGTGGTGACCATGGAAGAGGGAGCTCTCGCTGGTGGCTTTGGTGCAGCCGTACTCGAATCCTTCAACGATCACGACGTCATGGTGCCCCTGTTCCGCCTTGGCATTCCCGATCTCCTTGTGGATCACGCCACGCCGCAGCAAAGTTTTGAGGAGCTTGCTCTGACGCCTGATCAAATGCTGGCAAGAATCCTGAAGCGCTTCGGCTTTTCTGACGCCCCTGCTGCAGTCCATCAGACCTCCCAGTCTTTGGTTTGAGCAAAAAAAGACCAGCCCGCAAGGGCTGGTCTTGAAGGGCTTTGCGGCTTAAGCCTCGTGCTGAGCCCTTGAATCAGAGCACGCCACGGGCTGCCAGGCCTTGGATTGCACCAATGCCAATGATGTGACCCAGGCTGGTGGTGCCGAGCAGAGCAGCGTGGCCCATGCCACCAAAGAAGGATGCATTTGGCAGCTTGGCGCCCTCATTGGGGTACTTGATGGTCGCCTTGCCGAGTCCAATGGCGATGACATTGCACACAATCATCACCAGGGCAACTTTGGGTGACCAGGTGAACGAAGCGGGAGCGATGGCCAGAAGCGGGGTGAACATGCAAACCCTGAAGAGACACCTCATCTTCAGGTTTTACGCCACAACTACCCAGACCTCGTAAAGGTTATTCACCCATTCTTGAGGCCTCTTCCTGGGCTGAACGCTTGAGGAGTCCGGCAACAATCAGCCCGTTACTGAGGGTTAGAAACGCTTCTGCCCCTCCGTGTAAGGGGTCAACGGCAACGAGTTCAGCATCGAAAACGAACAAAGCCACGACAGCCGCAACGATGGTGATGCCAACAAACAAAAGTGTGAGTCGAAATCCCCAGAGGGTGAGGGGATGGAAACACCTGCTTTGCCCGATCCAACGCAAAAACAGCAGGTAGGGAAGCAAAGATGCTGCGAAGAGAGGCGAAGGATCCATGGCCCCTAACCCCTGAAGCCATGTACTCATGCTTCAAGCTCCTGATCCGTAGGCGAATGAAGCGAAACGTTGTCCTGCGTCTCACGCTTCAGCACAATCCACGCCGCAGCTGCAAGACAAACGTTTCCAAAGGTGGTGCAGGCAGCCTGCAAGACCACCAAGCCCCTTAACGCCTCTGCATTGTCAAAGAGATGCCAGGTGCATGCCGCCATCGCGCTGACCAATGCGGGTGTCATAGCCAGAGCCAACCAACGCAGTGCTGGTTGACCTTCTCGAAGCGCTTGGCGAGAAAACAGGGCAATGGCCAGGATCCACTCGAGAACCGAAGCCACATGGATCCACCACGTGCCAAGGGAAAGGGCGTGCATGGACACAAATCGGTGCTGAAAGCCTAGATGTTGCAACCAACGGATAATGGGTCGGAATCGATGATCTCGACGCAGTGAAGGGTTCAGCCCGCAATCTCAGGGCAGTGCTCTGTGGCTACTACGGAGAGCACAACCTGGGAGATGATGCGTTGCTTCAGGTGCTGCTGGCTGAGATGCCATCCACCTGGCGCCCTGTTGTCACAGCCAACGATCAAGAAAGAGTCAAACAACAGCATCCCCACGTCAGCACCGTTGACCGGAGATCGCTCCTGAAAACGGCTCAAGCCATCGTTCAAAGCGATGCACTCGTGCTTGGCGGGGGAAGCCTTCTGCAAGACAGCACAAGCTTCAAAAGTTTGCTGTATTACCTTCTCTTGATTGGGTTGGCCAGAACCCTGGGGCGACCGGTCATCTTGTGGGGTCAGGGCCTTGGTCCGCTAACGCATTCCATCAGTCGCACGCTTGTACGCGTCGTGCTGCCAAAGGTGCAAGCCATTGGCTGGCGCGATGCCGATTCGCTGGCCTTGGCTGAACGCTGGAACATCCGAGTGCCAAACGTGATGGCAGCGGATCCTGTCTGGAGTTATCCCCAGTGCAGCTGGCAAGGAACGACCTGTTCAGACAAGCAAAGACGAGGCGTTGTGGTGTGTTGGCGCCCGACGACATTGCTTGATTCAAAGGGCTGGAAGTCACTTCTGAGAGTTGTCAGCGTGGTCGCCCAACAACACAACCTGCCAGTGACGTGGCTTGCCTTCCATCAGCACCAGGATCAAGGTCTCCCTAACCACCTGGATCAGCAGGATCTGATGCCAAATGGACTGATGGAGCGCTCGAGCTTTCTCGTGGCCAGTTCTTTGAAGCAGGTGATGGACGTCTTTTCGTGCGCTCAGCTTGTGCTTCCCATGCGTTTGCACGCTTTGATTTTGGCTCAGTTGTCTGGAGCCCCCTGTGTAGCGTTCAGCTATGACCCGAAGGTATCGGCTGCAGCAGCAATGGCACAGGCGACCTGTTTCGAACTTGCTGCTTTGCCTAGGGTGAATAAAATGATTGAAGCCTGTACAACCCAGGTCAACAAGCCTGCATCCCTCGATGCGGTGGCCGGATTAAAAGCAGATGCTTTACGTCATGGATTGTTATTGCGGGAGCACCTCAAAGTTCCCGCCCGTTGATTCAGGAGCCGATACGTTTTCCGGTCTGAGCATCAAAATGATGTTCATCATGGGCTGACCAACCAATCTCAATTTGATCAGGAACTGTTTGTTCTGCTGTGGTCAACATCCGCAGATGTCCAAACTCTGACTCCAATTGCCAAATTTGGCTTGAGCCGAGCCACTCGCGGTGTCGCAGTGAACAAGAGAGGCCTCCGCTCTGCAGACGTAGAGCTTCTGGGCGAACGGCTTTGATCATGCCGTTCTCCACAGGAAAGACATTGATCTGTGGTCGCCCAATAAATTGAGCAACGAAAAGGCTGCTAGGGGATTGATAGAGATCCTTCGGTCGGGCGATTTGCTCAAGAGAGCCGTTGCGCAAAACAGCAATCCTGTCGGCAATGGCCATGGCCTCATGTTGATCGTGGGTGACATAAATCACCGGTTTCTGATCCTGAAGCACGAGCCGTCTGAGTTCAGGCCTTAACTCTTCGCGGAGTTGAGCATCAAGGTTGCTCATCGGCTCGTCTAATAAATAGAGGAGGGGATCACGTAACAGAGCTCTGGCGAGTGCCACCCGTTGGCGTTGACCACCTGAGAGCTGTGCTGGCTTTTGATGGGCACGATCCTCGAGTTGTACCAGATGCAGAACCTGCCGCACCCGTTGCGCACGAAGATCAGCTTTCACTCCTCTCACCTTGAGTCCGAGCTCGAGATTTCCTGCGACCGTTAAATGAGGAAACAAGGCATAGCTTTGGAACACCATTCCCACTCTTCGCTGCAGAGCAGGCAGATGGGTTACATCCTCTCCATTGATTCGAATGTCGCCTTCATCAGGCTGATCAAGCCCTGCAATCAACCGGAGGGTCGTACTTTTCCCACAGCCACTGGGTCCCACCAGAGCAAGGCATTCACCGTCTTCCACCTGCAGGTCAAGGCCTCGCAGAATCCAGCGGTTCCCGACTGAACGACCAAGATTTGATAGCGATAAACTCATCCTTTGATGGCTCCTTTGGTGAGACCTGAAACGATCGACTTCTGGAAAATCAGCACAAGGCCAATCAGTGGAATGGAGCCGAGCACCGTTGCGGCGGCATAGGCACCATAAGGAATGGAATAAATTGAGGATCCAGCAATCCTCGCCATTGCAACAGGAAGTGTTAA
>JAAZVJ010000103.1 GCA_018623675.1 Synechococcus sp. HW_metabat.54
CGATTCCCTGAGCCGAGCGCACCGGTGATCCGGCCCCGGCCCGCTGCTGGCCGGCATTGAGCACCAAGGCATCGATCGGTTGCCCTTTCTCCAACACCTGCTGGCAGCCCTGTTCAACGCTGATCAGATCCGCCAGATCCGCAGCGATGCAGTGGATGCGATCTGGCGCGGCGATCGGCTCCAGTTGCTGCAGGGTGTGCTGACAGCGCTCCTGGTTACGGCACAGCAAGGTGAGTTGATGGCCATCGGCCACCAGCAAGCGCGCAGCCTCGAGGCCAATGCCCGAACTTGCGCCGGTGAGCAAGAGATGGGTCATGGCAACCACGGCCAGCGGAACCCAAGCGCTTCCGCCTGCTCCATCACCACTGCATTCAAGGCCCGGCCCAGCACCACCTGGGGTTCATCGGCGCGCACCGGCAGCACCGCATGGGTGTTGGGGGTTGCCGTGGGCGTCGTCACGACACCCCGCTCCAGCAACGAGTTGGCCGCCTCAAGCCCGCACACGTAGGCCCGTTCCTGACACAACCCCTTGGCGCCATGCTCCCGCGCGCCCATGCGCACCCAATCGCCTGCACACACGATCGACGCCACCGCCGTCTCCAGCGGCGGGCGCTTGTGAACACTGCCGGGCGAAAACCACGACACCGAACCGGGATAGCGGCGCACCTCCGCCTCCAGCACCTGGGCCGTTTGGAACCCAGCGTGGGCCACCGGCAACAGCTCATTTTTGAGCAGATCCACGATCTCCTGATCGCTGAGCTGGGCCAACGCCGAAGCGTTGTAGAAGTCGCTGGCCACCACCGAGCCCTGGGGCTGCTCGCCAGCCCAGAGATCCCGCTCCGATTGCTTCTGCAATTGATCGAGCATGAAAAAGGTGCCGCCAGCCCCGCGCAAGCCGGCGAAGCGGGAGAACACATTGGCGGGATCGGCTACCGGCACGTAGGCGTTGAGCCACAACCGCACCGACACCACATCGATGGCCCCAAGGCTGCCGGCCACTGCCAACTCAGGAGCCGCTTGGGCGCACTGGGGAGATTGGGCCATTAAGCCCCTCAGCCCCTTGGCTCCCACCGCCAGCACCACCGCATCCACATCCTCAATCAGGCCCTCTTCGCCGGTGGCCAGGGTTGTGGTCTGCACGGAATCCACTTGGGCGTTGTTGGGATCCAGGTTCAAGCGGGTGGCCAAGGTGCCCCCCAGCACCTGCAAACCGCCGCTCGCCATCAACCGCTGTGCCAGAGGAGCGAACAACTGCTCAGCAATGCTGCGGGCCTTGATCCAGCGCACATCAAAGGAGTCTTGATGGGCCAGGGCGTAGTAGTAGAGCAATTCCATGGTCACCGCCGCCGAGAGCTCCTCAGGCGGCTTGAACAAGCCCACCAGCAGGATCGGCCGCAGGAACTCATTGATCATTCGCTCGCTCACCCCGAGCTGCTGAAACAGCGTCATGGCGCTAATGGCGTCGTAACGCGCAAACACCTGGGGGCTGCGATGAAGATCCACCATCGCTACCAACAACCCGGCGATGCTGAGGCGATCGCTCACCGGCAGCCGCCGGAAGTTGCTGAGGGTGGCCACCACCTGGCCGAGGGGGCTGGGCAGCTGGGGCGATGCCCCAAACACCGGCGCCGTGGCTTCGAGCCCCTCCGGTGACCAGAAGGCGCTGGTGGTGAAGGGGGTAAACACCTCACCCAGCTGCAGCTCTGCGGTGAGGGCGTTGATGTTGGGGTAGTCCTTCCAGAAGCCTCGGGTGCCGGCCTCAAAGGGTTTGCCGCTGGCGGTGGTGAGCGGTGATTGGCCCGTGGGATCGGCCTGGCCATCCAGCAGGGTGACGCGCACCCCGGCTTGGCAGAGGGCTTTGGCAGCACCCCAACCGGCCCAGCCGCCACCCACCACCACCACGTGGGACGGGCACTCGGCGGATGGCACCGCATCGGTCATGGCGGGCTGCTGCAACGAAACGGGCTCCATCTTTAGGCCCATTGCTCACTCAATCAGGAATTCGCTGCGCAGGGCCCGCGCATCTTGGATGCGTTGGGCCCTAGCTAAATCACGGAGCCGGCCCTCCAGCCACACCCGCATGCGCGTCGACGACACCGACTTGCGCAGCAGGGCATCGGAGGGCTCTGGATCACCAAAGGGAATCGTCACCCTCAGCCGCCGTTGCAGTAGCGAACGGCTTCAGCGTTGGAGCGACCCTCGGCCACCACGGTTTCCACGCAACCGTTGAACAACTTGCTCTCCTGCTTCACCGCGCAGAGCCCCACGGCAATGGCAGCCAGGGAGATCGCCGACACCACGGTGGCGGAGATCTGAATCACGCCATAGGCCAGCATCGCCTTCTTCTTACCGCCGCACTGCTGCTGGTTGGAGGTGTCTTCGCTCATGAGCCTTTTGAATTGAGCGCCACCCTATGGATCAGGGGCTGACATTCGCGGAAGCGAACGGGAAGGGTTAACCGCACCGGCAATTGCTGCCAATCTTTCGAGGTCAATGCAGGAGTGATCGCCATGGGGAGGCTGGGGCTCGGAGCCGTGCTGCTGGTCTTGGCAGCCACCAGCCCCCTTGTTGCAGCAGCGCAACCCAATCGTGCGCAACGGGTGCAGGAACAACGCAATGGCGATGGCTCCTGGCTGCGGCTCACCGAAACAGAGAGCGAGGCGGAAGGGCAGCGCAGCCTGCAGGTGGATCTACGCCCCGCCAGCAATCAGCCCTATGCGCCTGTGCTGCAGCGGGTCCAGGCCCTCGCCGACTTTCCCAATGGCCGCTGGTATCTGCACGACTTCGACGGCGACGGTGTTTCAGAAGTGGTGGAAGTCGAGTACTGCGGCGCCGGCCCCAACTGCGTGCAAACCCTCTTCAAGGTGAATCCCGCCCGCAAAACAGCCTGGCGGTTTCTCCATGGCGGGTTCTTCACCGTGAGCCGTGTCGACGACTTCGTGGTGACCGCAGGGCGCTCCAGTTGCTGCTCCTGGTCGCATCTTGTGTACCGGTTTCCGTCCGATGAACGCACCCTCACCGAGAAGGATTTGGCGTACAGCATCAACGTGAGTGGCCCGCTCGAGAGCGACTCCACCACAGCCAGATGCGTGATCAGCAAACCGACCGGCAAGCACTGGGTGCTCACCAAACCCACCAACGAACGCTTGCTGCAGCTGTGTGCTCAGTACGGCGACGACGTGGTGATCAATCCCCCTGATTCGGTGCCGGAACCCTGATCAAAGCCAGGGCATTTGTGCGGAGGATTGGAAAAACTTGGCAAATATTCTCCCGCTAACGAATGAACGCCCTAGGGTCGAAGGGCACGAACTCTTGCCTCAGGAGGGATTGAGCAATGGCCGACGGTAAGCACAAGTACGACGAGTACGAAGTGCCGTTCAGCACGAACGAAAAGCACTCCCCGGAGGAGTTTGATCCCAAAACTGATGCCGGGATCAACAACCCTGATAGCCGCCACCGCGACAAGCTTCTCGATGAGCTCTGCGACACCCACCCCGGGTCGCCGATGTGCAAAGTCTTCGACGAGTGAGTGGAACCTCGTCCATAAAAAAAAGCCCCGCTGATTGGCGGGGCTTTTTTTTATGGACAGCACCTCAGCAACCGCCGAAGCGGATCACTCGTGGCGGAAATGGGCCTTGGCCCGCAGGTTGTTGAAGCTGGGCACCGCATTGGCCCGGGCACGGGTGATGGCCAACAGCAGGCCGCCGATCAAGGCCAGATTCATGAAGAAGCCACCATCCACAGGGAAGGTGTGGAAGATCAAGGTGGTGGGCACCAGGAACACCAGCAGCAGGCTGGCCCCCAAGGTGGTGTCAGCACCGAACACCAGCAAGATCGTTCCGGCGATCAGGGCCACGATCGCGCCCACCAGCAGCACACTGGCCAGACCAGCAGGCACACCCTTGGATGCGATGTAGGCCGAGGTGCCCGCAAAATCCGTGAGCTTGGCCGGCAGGGCATTCACGAAAACAGCTGCCATCAGCACGCGGCCAAGAAAGTCGAAGAGCTTGGTGGCAGTCATCGGAATCGAGCGGCCGCAAGCGCGGCATTGGTAGCGCTTGAAACACTAATCACCAGGTGGTCAAGCCCAGATCGGGCACGCCAATCTCACTCTCCGCCGATCGCGCTGCAAACACAATGCGCCTTTACACGGATAGGCAAGGCCGCTGGGCCGGCGCAAAGTAACCGCATCGAGATCGGAGGCGCTGATGACAGCCGACACTCCACCAAACCAGCATTCAGAAGCTTCCTGACTTCTGGCCCCTGCTCCAACAGTTTCCACCCACCCGTGAGGCTGGTCCTTTCGTAGGCATCGCTCCGGTACGCCACGCGAATCGACACTCCACTGCACCGCCCAAGGTTCATTTGATCCCCAGGTGCCCCGGAGCTTCATCAGCCCCACACCTGGACGTCATGGCCCCAGGGTTGCCAACGCCAGACGCTTCGCCCCTCCTCTCTTTCTGAAAGACGTGACGGGGTTGAACCATGCATGAACGAGCGAGATAGGCCGTCTTTCCACCGGGGAAGGCGGCCTTCCTTTTGGCCCAGTTACGCCACCATGCTGCGGATCTGCACTGCCTCAGCCATGCACGACTCCCGCAACGCGCTGTTGATGCACAACAGCGGGCAATGGCATGGCTGCTTCATCCGCTTGAACCACGAAGGGGTTGAACAGGAGCGCTTTCCCACCTCGCTGCTGGTGCAGGAGAGCAATGGACTGATCCAAACCCGCCTCACTTACTGCAACAGCGGCCAGGAGCGTTCCATGA
>JAAZVJ010000104.1 GCA_018623675.1 Synechococcus sp. HW_metabat.54
CTACGAAGACATCAACCTGGCAGGGAAATGGATTCAGACGACGCCCCTCAGCGATGAGGAACGCGAAGCGATCGCCCACGGCAACGCCCACCGGCTCCTAAGGCTTTAAAGACACAGCCCCAGGAATGCCTCGAGGCCGGCGCTGGTTTTAGCTGGAAGCAACAACACCTTCAGCAACAGCGGCCATGAGCAGCGCAGCCCAGCCCAACGGAAGCTGGATCGATGAGCACCACAACGGTGTGCGCTACGGCTTGGAAGGAAGGGTTCTGGTGGAAGAAACCAGCCCGTTCCAGCGGATCACCGTGATCGAAAGCGAGCGCTACGGCAAAGGCCTGCTGCTCGATGGCTGTTGGATGACAGCCGAACGCCAGGAACGGCACTACCACGAGTCGCTGGTGCATCCAGCCCTCTGCTCCGCCGCCTCAGTTGAACGGGTGCTGGTGATTGGCGGTGGCGACGGCGGCACTGCCCGCGAATGCTTGCGCCATGCCGGCGTCCAATACCTCGACATGGTGGAGATCGACGGTCGGGTCGTCGATCTCAGCAAAGAACACCTCTCCAGCATTGGTGGCAATTGCTGGAGCGATCCCCGCTTCCACCTACATGTGGGCGATGGCATCGCCTGGGCAGCCGAGGCTGCTGAAGCCTCCTATGACGTGGTCTTGGTGGATGGATCCGATCCCGCCGGTCCGGCTGAAGGCCTCTTCAATCGCGCATTCTTCAGCCATTGCCGGCGAATTTTGAAGCCTGGCGGTGTCTTTGGCACCCAGAGTGAATCCCCGGAAGCCTTCCGCCAGGTGCACATCGACACCGTGAAGCTGATCCGTGAGCTGTTTGGTCATGCCGACCCCCTCTACGGCTGGGTGCCGATGTACCCCAGTGGCTGGTGGAGCTGGACCTTTGCCGCCTGCGACGGACCTCGCTACCGCCAACCACTGCCAGAACGAGCCGCGGCCATCGCGGATGGATGCGACATCTGGAGTCCGCGTTGGCAACGGGGCGCCTTTGATGCCGTGCCCGCCTTCGTGGAACGGGAGCTGAACTGATGAGCGCCCCAACCCTCGACCTCGAGCAAGTCTTCGATCGCGAAGGCGCCATCTACATGGGTGCCCGCCGAGATCCCAACGGCTGCGCGGTGGGTTTATTTGGCGTGCCCTACGACGGCACCACCTCATTTCGGCCTGGCACCCGCTTCGGCCCCGCCGCAGTTCGAGATGTCAGCAATGGCCTCGAGAGTTATTGCCCGCAACTACAGATCGACCTCGAGGATCTGGCCTATGCCGACCTCGGCGCCGTCGACATTCCATTCGGGGCCCCAGAACCGGTGGTGGAGGCTGTCCATCGGGCCACCCAGCAGGTGCTCAACCTCGGCCTCAAACCGCTGATGCTCGGTGGTGAGCACTCCATCAGCAGCGGTGCTGTCGGTGCCGTTGCTGAACAGCATCCCGACCTGGTTCTGCTTCAGCTCGACGCCCACGCCGACCTGCGCGACAGCTGGCTTGGGGCCCGCCATAGCCATGCCTGTGCCATGCGCCGCTGCCTTGAGGTGCTGCCCAGCGGACAACTTCTGCAACTGGCAATCCGCAGCGGCACTAGGGAGGAATTTCAAGAACTCACCCAGACCCAGCGGCTGATCCAGCACCGCCCCGACCAAGACAGCACCATCCTGGCGACAAGCCTTCGAGAAGCTTTAGCCCCTCACCAAGGCAAACCCCTGTATCTGACCGTGGATCTCGACTGGTTCGATCCGGCCGTGATGCCCGGTACCGGCACCCCTGAACCCGGAGGCTTTCTCTGGCACCACTTCGCCGCCCTCGTCGACGTACTGAAGCAGCATCAACTCGTGGCCGCCGACGTGGTCGAACTGGCACCCCAACTGGATCCAACCGGGGTCAGCAGCGTCTTGGCCAGCAAAGTGACCCGAAGCCTGCTGATGCTGCTCAGCGGCACTGAGGCTCAGTAGTAGTGGCGGGCCTCAAGCCGCTGCTCCCGTAGCCGGCTGTGCTGACGCTCGAGCAGAGCCAACACGATCGTTGGGTGACGAAGAATCAGCTCCACAAATTGAGCCCGAGGTAAGCGAACCACCTCCACCGGCGTCAGCGCCCTGGCGTCATGGCTGTGGGTGAGGTCAGACCCAGCCAGATCCTCATAACTAAAAATCTCACCAGCGCCGTAGCGCAACTTGCCAGCATCTGTCTCAGCACTGAGCTCGACCATGCCGCGCTGAAGCGCATACACAAAATCAGCGGCATCACCCGAGCGGAAAATCACCGACCCAGTGGGATACGTGAGAAGGTCGCCATCCTGCTGAACGACGAACAACTCAACGGGCGTTGGCAGCGTGCTGGTTGCTAGCAAATACGAAAAAAACCCTTTCTTATCAGTCAATATTCATGCCACCGAAAGAAAAAGTTGTTGCACACACAACAATCGCAAAACACTTAAAAAAGTCTTAATTGCGCGGCGTCAACTCCAACTGACGACCACTGGGGGGCAACGGTTGATCACGACCCTCAAGGTCGGGCAGGGCAGGCGGTCGGGCAGTCCAGTGAAAACACCAAGCCACCCGCGCCAGCTCTCCATGGACCGGCAGGCGCCGTAGGCGGCACCAGCCCATGACAGAACCATGGCCCCCAGCCGTGGAGGCCATGCAGTGCTGGCAGCTATGGCAGCAAGCCTCGGACAACAACCAACCCTGAGAGGACGCTCAACGTAATAACCCTGTTGCCAACGGACCACGAGAACACCCGAATCTGCGGCTTTGCTTCCATTTCCCTGGGGCGCTGACAGCCTCCATAGGATTTGGCCAACTAGGACGCGCCCCCGTGACCGACCTCAAGCGCACCCCTCTCCATGACCTCTGCCAGCAAGCCGGCGGTCGGATGGTGCCCTTCGCCGGCTGGGAGATGGCGGTGCAGTTCTCCGGGCTGGTGGCTGAACACAAAGCCGTGCGCGAGGCAGCTGGAGTCTTCGACATCTCCCATATGGGAGTGCTGCGCTTCAGCGGCCCCAATCCCAAAGACGCCCTCCAAAAACTGGTACCCACCGATCTGCACCGCATCGGCCCGGGCCAGGCTTGCTACACAGTGCTGCTCAATGAAACGGGAGGCATCCTCGACGACCTGATCGTTTACGACATGGGCGACAGCACGGTGTTGGCGGTGATCAATGCCGCCTGTGCCGAGAGCGATCGCGCCTGGTTAGAGCAGCAGCTGAGCGGCAGCGAGATCACCATCAGCGACGAAAAAGGCGACGGCGTACTGCTAGCCCTACAGGGCCCAGACGCCCAGCGGGTGCTCGAAGGCCTGAGCGGCACCAGCCTGGCGGAACTTCCCCGCTTCGGGCAGCGGATGTTGCCCCTGCCAGGCCTGGGCGTCGACGTGTTGGTGGCCCGCACGGGCTACACCGGCGAAGACGGCTTTGAACTGCTGCTGCCCCGTGACGCTGGCCGCCAACTCTGGAGCCAGTTGCTCAACGAGGGAGTAACCCCCTGCGGGCTGGGCGCCCGCGACAGCCTGCGCCTGGAGGCCGCCATGCACCTTTATGGCAATGACATGGACACCAGCACCAGCCCTCTTGAGGCGGGCCTGGGCTGGCTCGTGCACCTGGAGAACCCGGTGCCCTTCATCGGTCGCGAAGCTCTTGAAAAAGAAGTGGAACAGGGCAGCCAGCGCAAGTTGGTGGGATTGCGCCTCGAGGGTCGCGCCATTCCTCGCCACGACTATCCGATCCTCGATGGCGACGAAACCGTGGGCAAGGTGAGCAGCGGCGGCTGGTCCCCTTGCCTGGAGGCAGGCATTGGCCTGGGCTATGTGCCCAAAGCCCTCGCCAAGGTGGGTACGGTGCTGGCGGTGGAGATCCGCGGCAAGCGCCATCCAGCCACCGTGGTCAAGCGCCCCTTCTACCGCCGCCCAAGCTGAAGCCAATCCCAGGGCAGGCCCTGTGGGAAACTCGCCTCTCATTCCCCCTCGACGGCTCCCATGCGCAGCAACGGATGCGGCGACCTGCGCAAGCAGCAGATCGATGAGCAGGTGCAGCTCTGCGGCTGGGTGGATCGCCGTCGTGATCACGGTGGGGTGATCTTCATCGACCTGCGCGACCGCAGCGGCACCGTGCAGATCACCGTCGACCCCGACCTCGGAGCCGAAGCGTTTGCGGTGGCCGAACACCTGCGCAGCGAAACCGTGCTGCAGGTGAGCGGCAAGGTGCGCGCCAGACCTGCGGAATCCCTGAATGACCGCCTGGCCACTGGCGACGTGGAAGTGCTGGCCAGCACCATCACCGTTCTGAACGGCGTGAAAGGCAATCTGCCCTTCCCGGTGTCGATCCACGACGAGGAGAACACCCGCGAAGAACTGCGCCTGCGCCACCGCTATCTGGATCTGCGCCGCAAGCGCATGAACGACAACCTGCGCCTGCGGGCTCAGACGATCCAGACCGCTCGCCGCTTTCTGGAAGACGAAGGCTTCATCGAGGTGGAAACCCCGGTGCTCACCCGCTCCACCCCGGAAGGCGCACGCGATTACATCCTTCCCAGCCGTGTCTGCGGCGGTGAGTGGTTCGCTCTACCCCAGTCGCCCCAGCTGTTCAAGCAACTGCTGATGGTGGGCGGCATCGAGAAGTACTACCAAGTAGCGCGTTGCTTTCGCGACGAAGACCTGCGTGCCGATCGTCAGCCGGAATTCACCCAGCTGGACATGGAGATGAGCTTCATGGGTCAGGAGGAGATCCTCGACCTCAATGA
>JAAZVJ010000105.1 GCA_018623675.1 Synechococcus sp. HW_metabat.54
CGGGGTGTGCGTGAGCCTCAAACCAGCATGGTGAACTCCGTGGTGCGCGGTGACTTCCGCCACGATCCCAGCCTCAAGCAGGAGTTCTTCGAACTCGTTCGCCAGCAGGAAGCTCTGCTGAGCACCTGATTCCAGCCATCACGAGGGGCCCTCAGGGCCCTTGTCTGGCTTACCGGTGGCGCGAAGTAGCGACCGCGTTCATCAGCTCTTTCACCTTGGCGAGGTCCTTAACCCCTGGGGCCACCTCCAAGCGGCTTGATGCATCCAGGCCGAAGGGTTTCACTTCCGCTAGCAATTCGGGAACCCATTCGCCGCTGATCCCTCCTGCGAGCCACCAAGGCATGGCTCTGGGAAGTTGTTGCTCAAGTGCTTGCAGCCAGCTCAGATCCAGGCGGTGACCGGTTCCACCCAGTTGGTCAGCACTCCAGGCATCCAGCAGTAGAGCATCCACACTGCCGTCGTAGCCCTGAAGTGTGTCCAGATCGTTTGGGGTTTTTACGCGCAGAGCTTTCCACCAACGGGTGTGCGGAAACCGCTGACGCAAATCCCTGCAGCGTTGCGGACTTTCATCGCCATGCAGCTGCACCACCGAGGGACATCCTGTGCCTCCAAGGGCGGCCTCCAGCTGGTCATCCCTCAGGTCGGCGACCACCCAGACCCGTTCCACATCAGGGTGATTGATTTCCAGATCGGTGAAGAGCTGTCGACGCTGCGCTTCGGCCACAAAGCGGGGCGACGCTTCAACCCCAATCACGCCAATCGCCTGAGCCCCCAAGGCGGCCACTGCCTTCGCCTGCTCAGGGGAGGTGAGACCGCAGATCTTGACGGCGACAGAGCAATCAGTCATAGGGAGAGGCGAGCCTTCTGGGGGCTGTTTCTAGCCAGGAGGCTGTTTCTAGGATTGGAAGTCTGGGGCCTGCTTAGGCCCGTTGGAGGACTCCTGTGGGTGAAGGTTGGCAGCTGATGAGCATCCGGGGAATCCCTTTGCGGGTGCATCCCAGCTGGTTTCTGATCGTGTCCTTGATCACGGTGGTGTCCCAGCCAAATTGGAGCGCGATGCCCGAGGTGCAAGCTCTGGGGTCCTGGAGCCTGGGCAGCTCCTGGCTCTTGAGTTTGCTCACAGCTCTGCTGCTCTTTGTTTCGGTGCTGCTCCATGAACTCGGCCATTCCCTTGTGGCACTCAGGGAAGGGGTGAAAGTGCGCAGCATCACCCTGTTTCTGCTGGGAGGAGTGGCCAGCGTTGAGCGGGAGTGCTCCACCGCCATGGGAGCGTTTCGCGTGGCTGCCGCTGGTCCCTTGGTCAGCGTGGTGCTTGGGGCTGGTCTGCTCCTGGCCGTTCATCCTTCTGGCCATGTCAGTCCCATTCTTGGCCGGCTCGTGTCTGAGTTGGCGGTCGTCAACCTGGTGCTGGCCCTGTTCAATCTGCTTCCGGGGCTTCCCTTGGATGGCGGGCTGATTCTCAAGGCGTTGGTGTGGCAGTTCACCGGTAGCCAACGCAAAGGGATTCAGGTGGCGACTGCTACAGGCCGTTTTCTCTCGCTGTTTGCGATCGTTCTGGGCGTGTGGTTATTCCTCGCCAGAGGCGGAGGCATTGGTGCTCTCTGGTTGGTGATGCTCGGTTGGTTTGGCTTGGGGGCATCCCGCAATCAAACGCAAGTGCTCATGCTGCAGAAAGTGCTGCGTGAGCTCACCGTGCAATCCGCCACAGCTCGCCGCTTTCGCGTACTGGAGGCCGATCAGCCCCTACGACGCTTGAGTGACTTGCGTCTGGGTGGGCAGGAGGGCATCGAGGCTGATGCAAGGCCTGCTGATTGGGTGCTGGTCACCCGTGCCGGCCGTTGGCTTGGCACCATCGATGACGCTCCCTTGAAGGAACTCCCTGTTCAGCAATGGGACCGCCAGACCGTGGCGGACCACCTCAGGCCGCTTGAAACCTTGCCATCCATTTCGGATGCGGAGCCGTTGTGGAAAGCCGTTCCTGCGTTGGAGGCCAGTCCTCAGGGGCGCCTTTTGGTGTTCAACCGTGCGGGTTTGCCTGGAGGCACGCTTGAACGGGGCGACGTGGGTGAGGCCGTGCTCAAGGCGCTGAACCTGAAATTGCCCGCTCCAATTCTTGAGGCAGCACGCCGTCAAAACGGCTATCCGTTCGGCCTGCCTTTGGTTCAGGCTGTGGCCTCGATGCAGGCTTCGGGTTTGCTGGAGGACGAGCAAACCGAGAACAAGTCTTCTTAAGCCGTTGGCTTCTTGATCGCGTCCCACTGCTGATCGGTCAAGTCCAGGTTTTCCCACTCCAAGTCAGGCCAGAGCCTCTGTAGCGCCGCCGTGAGCTCGTTGATGATTGCTGCGGCTGTCAGTGCCTCGGGTGGCGCTGGCGGAACCGTGCCAAACAGCGCTGACCACAACGATGCAGGTGGCGACAGCAGGATTTCCCCGTGCTGAAGCAAATGGCCACGCCGCCAGAACTGTGCACTGCCAATGCGTTTATGGCCGTTGTGGTCGACAAGATCGGCTGGTGTGGCACTAGCGAAACAATCCCGACCCCCAGCCTCCGCAGGGGTGCGTCCCGGTTGCAGAGGTAAACCGAGGCGGCTGAATCCATCCATGAGCCAAAGGCTGGTGGCTTGATAGGCCTCTTTGCGCACACGCGGAGCATTGGGCCAGATCAAGGCATAGGTGAGCCCACCGGCATGGAGAACGGCTCCACCGCCGCTCGGGCGACGGACCACGTGAAGCTGGCCTGTGCGTTCGAGGGCTTCCCATTCCGCCGGTAGATCCTGCTGATGGTGGCCCAGGGAGAGCCACGGTCCTGCCCAGGTGTAAAACCGCAGGATCGGCGCCGTGAACATGCCGCGCACACATTGATCCAGAAGCCAGGCGTCCAAGGCCATTTGTGCAGGGCCTTCCAGCTCGATGAGCGGCAAGAGTCGTCCGCTCCCCTGGGGGGTGGGGCGGCAGGATGCGGAACTTGGCATGGCGCACATGGAGCTCAGTGATCTGCTGGTGGCAGTGCCCCTCGGGCTGCTGGCAGGAGCGCTAGCGGGACTGCTTGGCATCGGTGGTGGCTTGATCTTCGCTCCTTTGCTGCTCTGGATGGGGTTGTCCCCGCATCAGGCCTTGGCGACCAGCACCTTCGCCATCGTTCCCACAGCTCTTGGTGGCACCGTCACGCACCTGCGGAATCGCTCCATTCCAGGGCTGCAGGGGGCCGTGATCGGGCTAACGGCGTTTGTGATGGGCCTGTTCTTCAGTCGGTTGGGTCGTTTTGCTGACGGATGGCATCTGCTCTTGTTGCAAAGCCTGATGTATCTGGTGCTTACGTTCACCATCCGCGCTGAAGACGAGGATCACCATCCGGGTGAAAGCTTGCCGTTGCCCTTGCTGGGGCTCAGTGCCGTTGGTGGTGTGGCGGGGCTTGCGGGCGGCCTTTTGGGGTTGGGGGGCGGTTTGGTGATGGTGCCGTTGATGGTGCGGGCATTCACCGTGCCTATTCGCTTGGCCATTCGCTTCAGCTCCCTGGCTGTGGTCTGCTCGGCATCTGCAGCATCGCTTCAGTTTCTGGCCGATGGGCGTGGCAATGGCTCCATGGGGCTGCTCCTGGGCTGCACCGCTGCGATCGCGGCGCAGTGGAGTGCAGCGCGTCTGGATCAGGTTCAGCCGGGCACCCTGGCCAACTTGTTACGGGGCCTGGCCTTGGTGCTGGCACTCGATAGTGGCCGGCGGGCATTGCAGCTGGCTCTGGGCCTTGGTTGAGAGCCTTCATCTGGTGCCCACTGCGCCAAGGGCTGCAGGCTCTCCAACCATCGTTTCCCAGGCTCTGTCGGCAATTGTGAGCCTGATCAGAGCGTCCGCGCTTGGCCTTGTGGTGATGGGTGTTGATCCAGAAGAGCCCAGAAGCTTGGATCCAGTTCGTAGCCGAGGGTGGCCGCCATCTGGCCGAGGTTGCCGCGCTGAGAGTGGGGCTGATCACGGCTGAGCTGGTCCAGCAGCATCAGGCGTTGCGTGACCCAGAGTTCCAACCCTTGCGGGTCAAAGCGGATGCCCTCATTGGGGCTGAAATCATGGGGCACCAGCATGGCCACGTACTGAGCCAAGCTCCCCCCGGAGCGCTCCAGCAGCAAAGGCAGCCAGGGGTAGGTGGCATCGGCTCTGAGAGCCCAAAGGCGTGGTTCAGGGCATTCACTGACTTCCCGAGGGTCGTTGGCATCCCGAGGCCAGCTGTAGGTGAGTTCCACGACCGCACCATCTTTCAGTTGCGCAGCCAGGGGCTGGTGCATCAAGGCGTGCAATGGCTTGAGATCGAGCTCCCGGATCGCACGGGCATCGATGCTGATGACGGGATCGGGACGTCCGACGTTCATGGGGGTGTGACAGGCCTTTGCGAATGATGGCGTCTTGCCGTGTCAGGCAGGAAGAATGAGACGGTTTCCAGGGATTCCCATGGCCAGCGCTCTCACCCAGTCCGAGATCTTCATCGCCCTCGTGGTTGCTGCCCATGCCGGAGTGCTGGCCGTGCGTCTGTGCGTGAGCCTCTACCGCGCTTGAGTCGCGACTGCGATTCGTTTCAAGGGGAGCATGACTCCCCTTGGCAAAGACTGTTCGCCGCGTTACAAGCGGACATCTGATCGTTGCTCTTGGCCTCCTCTTCGGTTGCCTCCATACCCAGACGTCGCTCTCGCCAGCCCAAGTCCCGCCGGGCTGATGGGGCAAGAGTGAAGTCGGTGCAACTCGACGCCGCCACCAAGGC
>JAAZVJ010000106.1 GCA_018623675.1 Synechococcus sp. HW_metabat.54
GTGAGTGCCGGTATAAACCACCCAATGCGCACCACGAATATTGGCGGGCAAATAGGGATTGTCTGGATTGCCATCGAAGGCGAACTGCAGGATCTTCATGCCTGGCAAACGGAAACGATCCCGCAGCTGTTCCACATCAGGCGTGATCACTCCCAGATCCTCCGCCACCAATGGAAGACGTCCACCCGCATCAGCACGCAACCGTCGCAACAAGGCTGCGCCGGGAGACGGCTTCCATTCACCTCGCGCTGCGGTGTCGTCACCTCCAGGCACGGCCCAGTAAGCGGCGAGAGCTCGAAAATGATCCAAACGCAAGAGATCAAAGAGCTGCCACTGGCGCTTCAACCGAGCTCGCCACCAACGGAAGCCGTCGAGCCGATGCCGCCACCAGCGATACACCGGTGTGCCCCAGAGCTGTCCAGAGGCGGAGAAATAGTCGGGTGGAACACCGCTCTGGATCGTGAGAGCACCATCACCCTGGATCGAAAACAAACGACAACAGCTCCAGACATCCGCACTGTCACGGGCGACATAAAACGGCAGATCACCAAAGATGCAAATCCCCAGCTTCCTGGCCGTTTCCCGGAGTGCTTGCCACTGGCGATCGAGATGCCACTGCACCAAACGATGGGCTTCAAGGGCCTGGTGATGGGCCTTGGCCCACACCCGTAAGGCCTTGGAGCGATGACGGGCCAACGGTCGAGGCCAGCTCCACCAGGGTTGGCCGTGGTGCTGCTGACGCAGCTCCACGAAATGAACGTGATCATTCAGCCAACGCTTCTGTGCGTTGCACCAACGTTCAAAGGCCTGATGGCGTTCTGCTGGCTGTTGAGACCAGGCCTCCTGCAACGCAGCACCAAGTGCTGCGGCCCGCCGATCCGCGAGGGCGCAGTCCAAAGGACCAACTGAGTCACGGGGAGAGTTCTCCCCTGGCAACGCAGCCAAGGCCTCTGAAGACAAGTACCCCTCCTCCATCAGATCCTGAGCATCCAGAAACCAAGGATTGATGGCAAAACTCGAGGGTGAGCTGTAAGGAGAGCCGGTTCCATCCGTCGGGGCCAAAGGCAAAACTTGCCAAACACCGATTCCATGGTCGGCAAGCTGCTGGAGCCAGCGGCGTGCTGCTGATCCAAAACTGCCGCAGACGGGGCTACCGGGTAGAGCGGTGGGGTGCAACAAGACACCAACCGCTGCCCGACTGGGGCCTTGATCAGAACTGGAACTGAATGCGAAGGCCATGGGCTCGATCAGTCCTGAGGAAGCTTGTAACGGGCCACGATCTTGCGGGCAAACGCGGGGAGATGGCGTTCGTACTGGTCTGGATGGTGACGACGCACCCAAAGAGCATTGCGTGTGAAGTGGGAATCGATGGAAAAGCGGCCATATTCCAAACCCTTCGGCCCAATGCGCTGCACCACCCAACCCACGGCCTCTGCCACCCACATCGGCAATTTCAGAGCCTTGTCGTAGGCATCGATGCCCTGTTGAACTGCGGCGCGGCGGTCACCTCGGCTCGTCACAGGAGCCGTATCCAAATCAGCCTCAATCAGTTTGAGCAGGTCGGCCCCGCGCTGATTACGAACGACAAGCCATTGACGACCGAATTCCGCGCCCATGTATCCCACCACCAGATCGGCGCCGGCATTGGTGTAGTCGAAACAGCTCAGACAACTGGGAGCAAACACATCCTTGAGCTTGGGAGTATCGAGCCCAAAAAACGGCACCGTCTCCTTACGACCATCACTGTGGCGGAAGTGAATGCGGAAATCCTGCATGAACTCGTAGTGCACCACTGTCTCGGGGGAATCACTGGCGCTGTTCAGGAATGTATTGAGTCCTTCGCGGGACACGTTGTCCACACAGGGGAGTCCGAGCACGTAGAGCTCATCCAGTGGAAGGGTGTCCTGCACCGCCCGCAGCGCCTGGATCTGACACCCCACACCGATGGCCAGCAGTCGCTTGATCCCACTGCCGGGCAGCTGCTCGAGCACTGAAAGGTTGTTGGAGAGAGTGGGTTTGTTAACCCGTGCCGCCATCACCTCCTCCGGGGTGCGTGCCAGCACAGGCATGGGGGCGAAGCGATCGTCCGGACTCTGCTGAACGCAGAGAACCGCATCCACAAGACCGGTTTTAAGGGCCTGAACCCCAAGGTGGCTAACGATGCCCGTCCATTGCGCTCCCTCGATGGGCTGCCTGAGGCGCGCTGTGAGCATGCGCTGCTGCACGCCGAAATAGAGCTCGTCCTCGTTGTCGAGATCACGGCTACGGCCGTGATGGCGCCGCTCCATCCCCTCGAAATCTTGGTGCAGAAAGGCACAGGCCTGCCTGACATAGGCAACCCAGCGGGAGTCGCAGAGGCCGCAATCACTGCAGAGATCCTTGGCGGGGCGCACCACATCCCGTGGAATCGGCCGGGCCCGTTCATGGGGAGCCGGAGAAGCGGGAGCTTGCGTCACAGATCAGGAGGGCCTGGAAGCTCCCAACGCTAAACAGCAGAAGTTGAGCAAGACTGGTCAATCTTGTAAATCAGCACGGCTGATGACGGCCCCGGCACCTGAACGTGACCCCCAGAAGGGCGGTATCCGGCGTTGGCTGGGGGAAAAACCGTTTCGAACAAGCTTGCGTATTGGTGCAGCCCTAGCTGGCGCCTCGATCGTTGGACTCGGACTCGCAAGCCTGTGGCCAAAAGCGGATCGCATCGCGCCAGTGTTGCCCTCAGCGAACGAACCCACGAGCCTGGCACCCTTTCCAGGCCAACCTGTGGTGGTGATGGTGGTGGGTCTGGATTCCAATCGCATCAACGACCCGGTGAACCAGGCAGCCCCCCTGGGCCCCGCCAATGCGGACAGTGTGATGCTCATTCGCGTGGAGCCCAAGAAGCCGCTTCGGATCCTGCAGGTTCCAACCGAACTCGGGGTGAATTTGCCTGGGAACCCGACCATGCACCCCCTAGCCAAGAGCTATCGCCAAGGCGGCGTCGCCCTCACCGCTGATGTGGTGGCTGATGTGGTGGGCCTGGAGGAAGGAGAACCCTCTCGCTATGTCGTGATGCCAAGGCAAGCCCTTCGCAGCTTGGTGAGCGGGCTCGGTGATGTTGATGTGCGTCTGGATCAAACCCTTGTGCATACCGATCAACGGCAGAACTACAGCGTGAACCTGCAGGCAGGGCGTCAAACCCTGAATGGCATGCAGGCCGAACAGCTGGTTCGATTCCGGCCGAATCCTCACAACGACCATGAACGGCGTCTACGCCAACAGTGGCTTGTGCGAGCGATTCATGAGCAACTGCTACACCCGAGCACGATGGTGACTCTGCCGGGGCTCATTCAAGACATCGAAGCGCAGGTGCAAAGCAACCTCAGCACTCAGGAATGGTTGAGCCTCACCGCCGCAATCCTGAGCAACGATCAACCCCCCGTCATCACCACCCTTCCTTTGGCATCGCGGGCAGGAGAGCAAAGGCTCCGTCAACTCAAGCCTGATGCGCCATCTCCCCTTTGGCCATCGAACTGAACCCAGCCAAGCGTTGGGCAACCAACGCCATCACAACATCACGTTGCTGCTGACTTTCAGCGGTGAGCTGATCGGCATCGGCCAGACAACCCAACCAAGGAAGTCCATCCCGTCGCCGCTCAACAGGTTTCCAAATCCCTCCCATCTGTACGAGTCCCAGCAACGGCACCCGATGCTGGTGGCAAAGGGCACAAAACGCCGGCACAGCTCCAGGCATCGCTCCATCCGCCAGAGGTGCTCCGAGCATCAACACGGGCACCCGCCAAGCCCCCAACGCTTCCATCCAGCTGCGGCCGTCGCTGGACATGCGTCCGGGATCCCCGGACAGCCGGATCACAGATGGGGGGACAGCAGCCAGCGTTTCCAACACCCCATCAGCTCGCTGACCTGCGGCAACCGTCTGCAGTGGCAGCGATAACCCATCGGCCAGCACTTGCGTCACGCGCCGCATCGACAGCTCGGCAAGCGCCCCGGCGCCGATCAGAACCAGTGATTGATTCACCATCAGGTGACCCTAACGACCTTTTCCTGCAGGCAAAGCATGGGGGAGTGGCCGGCTCGGCACTACCATCAGAAGGCAGCTGTTCTCGTTTGCGGGCGTCGTGACCAGTTTTTTGACTGCAGCCCGTGCCGAGCAGGAGAAGGTGCACCAGGAAAACCGCAGGTTGCGGCTGTTCAGTGGCACCGCCAATCCTGCGTTGTCCCAGGAAATCGCTTCTTACCTAGGCGTGCCGGATGGCCCACGGGTTTGCAAGCGCTTTGCCGACGGCGAGCTTTACGTACAGATTCAGGAATCGATTCGCGGCTGTGATGTCTTCCTGATCCAGCCCACTTGCGCTCCGGTGAATGATCACCTAATGGAGCTCCTGATCATGGTGGATGCTTGCAGGCGCGCCTCGGCTCGCCAGATCACAGCGGTCGTTCCCTACTACGGCTATGCCCGCGCTGATCGCAAAACCGCAGGTCGCGAATCCATCACCGCCAAGCTGACGGCCAATTTGCTGGCGAAATCTGGAGTCGATCGCGTTCTGGCGATGGATCTTCACTCCGCTCAGATCCAGGGTTATTTCGACATCCCCTGCGATCACATCTACGGGTCTCCGGTTTTGGTGGACTACCTGTCCGCCCAAGACCTTGGTGAAGTGGTGGTGGTCTCCCCTGATGTGGGAGGTGTGGCTCGAGCCAGGGCCTTCGCCAAAAAGA
>JAAZVJ010000006.1 GCA_018623675.1 Synechococcus sp. HW_metabat.54
CATGCTGGCGGGTGACACCTCCATCCTTGATGAGCGTGTCCTCAATGGCCTCAAAGAGACCTACAACTCCCTGGGCGTTCCCATCGGCGCAACCGTTCAAGCCATTCAGGCCATGAAGGAAGTCGTGGCCGGCCTTGTTGGTGCCGATGCTGGCAAGGAAATGGGTGTCTACCTCGACTACATCTGCTCTGGCCTCGGCAACTGAGCCCATGCGGTTGTTCAAAGTCACCGCCTGCATTCCCTCCCCTGAAAAGGTGCGGACGCAGCGCGAATTACAGAACACCTTCTTCACGAAGTGGGTTCCTTACGACAGCTGGTTTGCTGAACAACAGCGAATCCAAAAGCAGGGTGGCCGAATCATCAAAGTCGAGCTCTGCACAGGTGGACGTCAAGTGAACGTCGGCAACTAACACCAACACCATCACCACAAGCCCGGTTTCGACCGGGCTTTTTTATTGGCTCCCTTGGCAAAAAGGCCATGAGGCGTCTGAATAAGCATTCTCAGTTCAATTTCGTTGTCTCGCAAAAGCGTGAGTCCAAACCGGCGATCCCGAGCACGCACGCGAGGAGGCGACAATCCTGCACGCCCCAGCAAGCCACCAAAGCCTTTCTGGCAACAGCTTCTGCCCCTCGACTGGTCGTTATGGCCCGCGGAAGCCAGGTTGCTGTTGAGCCTGACGGTGATCTGGAGCTTGGCAGGACTGCTGGTGCTCGCATCAGCCAGCTGGTGGGTGGCGACTCGCGAGATGGGCGAAGGGGCCTACTACGTCAAACGCCAGGTGATCTGGATGCTTGCCAGCTGGGGACTGCTGGGCACCGCCATCCACACCGACCTACGTCGCTGGATGAAACTTGCCGGCCCGGCCGTCTGGATCGGATGTGTTCTTGTGGCCGCCACCTTGGTGTTTGGAGACCCTGTGAATGGGGCCAGCAGGTGGCTCGTGATCGGCCCGATCCAGATCCAGCCCTCTGAACTGGTAAAACCCTTTGTGGTGCTGCAGGCTGCCACGTTGTTCTCCCATTGGAAACGCAGTGCTGCTGATCAAAAATTGCTTTGGCTGGCCGTTTTCGGCGGCCTGATCCTGCTCATCCTCAAGCAACCCAACCTGAGCACGGCAGCGCTGACAGGCCTGCTGCTGTGGCTGATGGCCTTCTCCGCAGGGTTAAGGCTGAGAACCCTTTTCGGTACAGCGCTGTTGGGAGCCAGCCTGGGGATCAGCAGCATCATGATCAACGAGTACCAGCGCCTGAGGGTCATTTCCTTTCTCGACCCCTGGCAAGACCCCCAGGGTGATGGCTACCAGCTCGTGCAATCGTTGCTGGCGATTGGCTCCGGCGGCCTGTTTGGCCAAGGTTTCGGACTCTCCACCCAAAAACTTCAATATCTGCCGATTCAAAGCACCGACTTCATCTTTGCGGTGTATGCCGAAGAGTTTGGCTTTGTGGGCTCTGTGATGTTGCTGGTGTTCCTGATGCTGGTGGCTTACTTAGGCCTCAGGGTGGCCGTGCGCTGCCGAAGCAATCAATCCCGACTCACCGCCATCGGTTGCTGCACGTTGCTGATCGGGCAATCGATCATGAACCTCGCAGTGGCCTCGGGCGCAATGCCCACCACAGGCTTGCCCTTACCGATGGTCAGCTACGGGGGAAATTCGCTGCTGTCGAGCCTGCTGGTGGCGGGCTTGCTGATTCGATGTTCGCTGGAATCAAGCGGCCTCATTGGTGGCCGTCGCCCCCATCGACCACGCCCACAGGATGGGCAACAGCTGGCAACAACTCGATAAGGTGAATGCCCTGAAAGATCCCGGATTTACCGGCTGGGGCCATCACCGCTTCTCCCCTGGCATTCGTTGTTCCAGATCTGGCCGATCTGGCCCAGAGCAGTGAACAACTTCTGCAGCATGCGCTGAATCAGCCAGGACTCCTCACGGTTGGGTTGGTCTTTCTTGGAGGAGCCCTGACCAGCCTGGGACCTTGTTCACTGTCGTTGTTACCGGTGACCCTGGCCTATCTGGCCGGATTTGAAGCGAAACAAGCTCCATGGCAACGGAGCCTGCTGTTCTGTTCAGGCATCGTTGGGGCCTTGGTCATCCTGGGCAGCCTCAGTGGCCTTGTGGGGCGGATCTACGGCCAGGTGCCCGATGTGGTTCCCAGCCTGGTGGCCCTGCTGGCTGTGGTGATGGGCTTGAACTTGCTGGGGCTGATTCGCATTCCCCTGCCCTCCGGCCCAGATCCTGTGCGTTGGACCGAACGGGTCCCGGCGCCGCTGGCTCCAATTGCTGCTGGACTGGCCTTTGGCTTGGCAGCCTCTCCCTGCACCACGCCGGTATTAGCGGTTTTGCTGGGATGGATTGCCACCAGTGGGCAACCGGTCGTAGGCGTTCTGCTGCTGACCAGCTTTGGCATCGGTCAAGTGCTGCCCTTGCTGATTGCTGGCAGTGCGGCCGCCAGCGTTCCCAAGTTGCTCGCCCTCCGGCCGATCGGACGCTGGGTGCCACCGATCAGCGGCGTCGTGCTGGTTTGCACTGGCATGCTCACCCTTCTGGCCCGCTGGACCTGATCGCCTCCATGCCCTTGCTTCGTCGCCTGGCTGCACTGCTCTCCGATCTGCGGCTCGCCATCGTGCTGCTGCTCTTGATCGCCATCGCCAGTGCCATTGGCACGATCCTTCCCCAGGGCGAAGAGCGGTCGCTTTACCTGGAGCGCTTCAATGCCGACCCCTGGCTTGGCTTGGTCAATGGCGACCGGATGCTGCAACTGCAGCTCGATCAGGTGTATTCCAGTGGGTGGTTTTTAGCGCTACTCGCCTGGCTGGGCCTCGCCTTGATCCTCTGCAGCTGGCGCCGGCAATGGCCGGCCCTCCAGGCAGCACTGCGTTGGATCGATTACCGCGAGCCCCGTCAACTCAGCAAGCTGGTGCTTGCTGAGACAGTGGCAAGCAAAGATCCTGAACAAGGGCTTGAAGCTCTAGCCGGAAGCTTGCGCAGTCAGGGATGGGAGGTGCAAGCCAAAGCAGGCCGCCTGGCAGCACGCCGAGGGGTGGTGGGACGCGTCGGGCCTCTTTTGGTGCACACCGGACTTGTGCTCCTGATGGTGGGGGCAGCCTGGGGTGCCCTGGCGGGCAATCGCCTGGAGCGTTTTCTCGCACCAGGACGCAGCATCGACCTCCTCGATCGGAGTGGAAACAGCCAGCTGACCCTCACCCTGGATCGTTTTTCCATCGAACGCGACCCTGCGGGCCGCACCGAACAATTCCGATCCCAACTGCTCCTGCAACCTCCCGGTGAAGCGAAGGCGCTGGAGGAGGAGATCAGTGTCAACCACCCACTGCGGTACCGCGGGATGACGGTGTACCAGGCCGATTGGTCCCTGGCCACCATCACCGTGCAACTCGGGAAAAGCCCCTATCTCCAACTGCCACTGCAAACCTTCCCCGAACTGGGGGATCAACTCTGGGGTCTGGTCCTGCCAACTCGTCCTGATGGCACAGAACCTGTACTCCTCACCACCACCAGCGAAGCCGGCCCCGTTCAGGTGTTTGGCGAGGGCGGTGACTTGATCACCAACCTGCGCCCTGGAGGGGCTGCTGCAGACGTCAATGGCCTGCCGCTCCGAGTCGTTGATGTGATGCCCGCCAGCGGCCTGCTACTGAAACGCGATCCAGGCGTTCCCCTGGTTTACCTGGGCTTTGCCATCACCCTGCTTGGGGGAGGGCTCAGCCTGATTGCAACCCGACAACTCTGGGCAGTCGGAGACTCCCAACACGGGAAACTGCATGTTGCCGGGCTTTGCAACCGCAACCTCAGTGGCTTTGCTCAGGAATTCCCAGCTCTGCTCAACAAGGCTGGCGCGTTCCATGGGTGACGCGAACCACAGTGTGCACATTGCCGCGCGGGTTGAAATCAGCCTCTAGCTGCATCCACTGGGGATCACAGGCCGCGACCAAATCATCCAGGATTCGATTCGCCACCTCTTCATGGGAGATGGTGCGGTTGCGATAGCTGTTCACGTAGAGCTTGATCGCTTTGAGTTCCACCACCCGCGGACCCGGCTGATAGAGGACCCGCAGCACAGCGAAGTCGGGGTAGCCGGAGAAGGGGCAAAGGCAGGTGAATTCCGGCAGCTCAATCGACACCTCATAGGGCCGACCCGGACGGGGATTGTCGAAGCAAATCAGCTCAGCATCAGCGATGGCCCGTTCCCCGTAGAGGGGCGTACGGGTGGCGTCGGAGGCGGCTTGACTCAAGAGTTTTGAACGCTTTTTTGAACCCTACGACCGAGACACCGCCGATCGCGGCACAATTCTTTAGAAAATTTTCCAGCCCTATCGCCAATACTGTTCACCATGAACAGCGAATATCAGGTAGGAATGTGTCGAAGGACAAAACGTTGAGCTCAGTCGACCAACAGCGCCGACCTCCCAGCCGGAAGTAGCCCATCCGCAAGGCGAAGCAACGCTCCTTCCATCGAAGCGGTCCCGAACACCGGGAATGATTCATCCCTTCGAAGCCCACCATGACCACCCAACAACGCACCTATCGCGGGGTCAGCTATGCCCCCCGCCAACTGGACCAAGCCGGCGGAGCGCCAGTGGACCACACCTACCGAGGCCTCCACTACTCAGCCCCCCTCCACCAAGAGGGAACGGTTCCCAATGAAACCGTGGAGCTGCACTATCGCGGCAGTGTTTACCGCCACCGCCAACAGGAAGCCCAACGCCAGGTGAATCAGTAAAGACGCGAATCAACCAATCGGTAACGGACCACACAATCGCCCCCCGATGCTTGAACCGTAATGGCGATAGCTGAAGGGGGCATTGTTCATGCCCAACAATCCCTGCAACAGCTCATGGCAGGCCTACCGAAACCTGGCCATTTCTGACACACTTTCACCACCATCCAACTTGATTGCCGTCCATGAAAAAAGTTGAGGCCGTCATTCGCCCGTTCAAACTCGAGGACGTCAAACTGGCTCTGGTCAATGCCGGCATTGTTGGCATGACCGTGAGCGAAGTTCGCGGCTTTGGACGCCAGAAAGGCCAGGTGGAGCGCTACCGCGGCTCTGAATTCACCGTTGAATTTCTGCAGAAGCTGAAAATCGAAGTGGTGATCGATGACAGCAATGTCGATACCGTCGTGAACGCCATCGCTGAAGCAGCCAAAACAGGCGAAATCGGTGACGGCAAGATCTTCATCTCGCCCGTGGAAAGCGTCGTTCGCATCCGCACCGGCGACCGCGACGCCGTTGCACTCTGAGCTTCAGCCTCAGTTCTTCGTCACGAGGGTGGCTTCAACCACTCTCGTGACATCGTCATCCGTCAAGAGCGTCACGGGCTGCCCTGCGTTACCACCTGCACCCCAGGTCGCATCAGGGCAGCTGTCTCTCAACCAGAGCAGATACTCGTGGTTACCGGCAGGGCCGGTAATCGGTGAACCAACCACTCCGTAGGCCCCCCAACCGAGGCCAGAGGCTGCCTGCACAACGCCTCGCAGAGCATCCCGATGGGCAGCAGGATCGCGAACCACACCGCCCTTGCCCACACGCTCGCGACCGACTTCAAACTGCGGCTTCACCAGCAGCAGAGCTTCTTGCGACGTGTTGGCGAGAAGCCCCTTGATCGCTGGCATCACGAGTGCGAGGGAAATGAATGACACATCCGCCACCGCCAGATCAGGGCGCGGATCATCCTCTGCATAAAGCTCCTCAGCCGTCAGTCGGCGCAGATTGGTGCGCTCTCTCAGCACAACCCTGGGATCAGTGCGCAAGCTCCACGCGGTCTGGCCGTACCCCACATCAATGCCGTAAACCCGGCGCGCGCCGTGCTGCAACAGGCAGTCGGTGAAACCACCAGTGGAGATACCGCCGTCGAGGCACACACGACCCTCCACCTGAATTGGGAAAGCCTGCAAGGCACCCAGAAGCTTCTCCCCTCCACGCGAGACAAACCGGGGTGGCTGTTCAACGCTCACCACGAGATCGAACGCCACCTGCTGTCCGGGCTTGTCGAGCACCTGACCATGACCATCCCGCACCTTGCCAGCCCGAATCAGCTGCTGAGCCTGCTGACGGGTCGGCACCAGGCCGAGCGTCAGCAAATGCTGGTCCAAGCGGGTCTTCTGTGCCATTTCGTCATGAAAGCAGAGAAGAAAACCGAACAAATCCAGGTGGTCAGGCGAGAGACCCCAAGACCCCAAGGAAGATCAATCCAACCGAGCCTTTGGCCGTGTCAGTCAGTCAGTCCCCCCGCAGCCATCGTCCTGCACGAAATCAGGCGGAACAGGCGCGTCATCCGCTGACGAGCGAATCAGGGCAGAAGGTGTTCGAGCTACTGCCGCCGGGCAGCTTCGCCACCCTCGACAACCACCCCTCCGATCTACCTCCTTTTCAAGTGATCCATTGCCGCGGTGGCCGCTGCCTGGTTCGTCAGCAGGCCTGGGGCAAGCATGTGCAGTGGGAAGTGGAGCATCAGCGTCTCCATTCCGCCTGAAGGCTGGGCCATACATTGGTGAGGTCGTTGCCACGCGCTGGCCTTGATCGAGAGATACACCCTGCCCGAGATGGGCGAGCTCTGGACTGACAGAGCCAAATATCAAAGCTGGCTCGATGTGGAAGTCGCAGCCTGCGAAGCCAACTGCAGTCTCGGCCGCGTGCCCGAGGCCGCCATGGAAGACATCCGCACCAAAGCGGCGTTCGAACCCGAGCGCATCCTCGAGATCGAGGCAGAAGTGCGTCACGACGTGATCGCCTTCCTCACGAACGTGAATGAGCACGTTGGCGATGCCGGCAGGTTCATCCACGTGGGCATGACCAGCAGCGATGTGCTGGACACGGGCATCGCCCTCCAGCTGAAGGCCTCCGTTGCCCTGCTGCGGAAAGAACTGGCCGCCCTTGACGGGGCCATCGCCACGCTGGCCGCCGAACACAAGGCCACAGTGATGATTGGCCGTTCCCATGCCATCCACGGGGAACCGATCACCTTTGGCTTCAAGCTGGCTGGTTGGCTGGCGGAAACCCGTCGAAACGCCGAACGGCTTGAGCGCCTGGAGAAGGATGTGGCCGTTGGCCAGATCAGTGGCGCCATGGGCACTTACGCCAACACCGACCCCGAAGTCGAGCGACTCACCTGTGAGCGCCTGGGACTGACGCCCGACACCGCCAGCACCCAGGTGATCTCCCGCGATCGCCACGCGGATTACGTTCAGACCCTGGCCCTGGTTGGGGCCTCCCTGGATCGCTTCGCCACCGAAATCCGCAACCTGCAACGCACCGACGTGCTCGAGGTGGAGGAAAGCTTCGCCAAGGGCCAGAAGGGCAGCTCAGCCATGCCCCACAAGCGCAACCCGATCCGCAGTGAGCGCATCAGTGGTCTGGCACGAGTGCTGCGCAGCTATGTGGTGGCAGCCCTGGAAAACGTTGCCCTCTGGCACGAGCGCGACATCAGCCACAGCTCCACGGAGCGGATGATGCTTCCAGACTGCTCGGTCACCCTCCACTTCATGCTGCGAGAAATGACCGCGGTGGTTGCAGGCCTCGGGGTCTACCCCGACAACATGCGCCGCAACATGAATGTGTACGGCGGGGTGGTGTTCAGCCAACGGGTGCTGCTCGGACTGGTGGATGCCGGCATGAGCCGGGAAGATGCCTATCGCGTGGTGCAGCGCAATGCCCACACGGCGTGGAACACCGATGGTGGCGATTTCCGCGCCAATTTGGCGGCCGATCCCGAGGTCACCAGCAAGCTCAACGCCGAGCAATTGGCCGCGTGCTTCAGCACTGATCTCCACCAAGCCAATCTCGGTGTGATCTGGGATCGCCTTGGTCTCTGAGCTGCTGCCAGCGGGCCTGTTCTGGACGCCTTATGCCGATTGGATCTACACAATCACCAGCACCACAGGTCTGCTGGTGATTGTGTGGTTGGTGCTGCGACCGAGAAATGAAGACTGAAAGCCAGCTGGCAGGATGAACAGCTGAGCAACAGCGTCGCAGCGAGGTCAACGAACGGATGGTGGCAGCGACACGGATCGAGACCGACAGCATGGGACCGATTGAAGTCCCAGCCGATGCGCTGTGGGGAGCGCAGACCCAGCGCTCACTCCAAAACTTCGCCATCAGTTCTGACCGCATCCCGGCTGAGTTGATCCATGCGCTGGCCAGAATCAAACAGGCTGCCGCGATCACGAACGCCCGCCTGGGCGTTCTCGACGAACACCGCCGTGATCAGATCGTGGCCGCTGCCACAGCGGTGGCTGAGGGATTGCATGACGACCACTTCCCCTTGAAGGTCTGGCAGACCGGGAGCGGGACCCAGACCAACATGAACCTCAATGAGGTGATCAGCAACCTGGCGGCGCAAGCAGCAGGGGAGCCCTTGGGGAGCCACAACCCCATACACCCCAATGACCACGTCAACCGGTCCCAATCCACCAACGATGCCTTCCCTGCCGCGATCCATGTCGCTGCGGCCGAGGGCATCAGCAGGAAGCTTCTGCCAGAACTGCAACAGCTGGTCGACGCCTTTGGAGCCAAAAGTGAAGCGTGGAGCGACATCGTCAAGATCGGCCGTACCCATCTCCAGGACGCCGTACCGCTCACCCTTGGTCAGGAAGCTTCGGCCTGGCGTGATCAGCTCGCCAAAGCAGCCGAGCGCATCGACGCCAGCCTTGAAGAGGTGTTCCCTCTCCCCCTCGGGGGCACTGCCGTTGGCACCGGACTGAATGCTCCAGAAGGCTTTGCCGCCCAGGCTGCCGCAGAGTTAGCCCGCCTGAGCGGCCTGCCCTTCAGTACGGCGCCCAACAAATTCGCTGTGATGGCTGGCCATGACGGTCTCGTAAACGCCATGGGGCAACTGCGGTTGCTGGCCGTCAGCTTGCTCAAGATCGCCAACGACATTCGCCTGCTGGCCTGCGGGCCCCGCGCTGGTCTTGCAGAGCTGAAGTTGCCAGAAAACGAACCTGGCAGCTCGATCATGCCGGGGAAAGTGAACCCCACCCAATGCGAGGCCATGGCCATGGTTTGCACCCAGGTGATGGGATTGGATGCAGCCGTCGCCATAGCGGGCAGCGGGGGCCACTTGCAAATGAACGTTTACAAGCCGCTGATCGGCTTCAACTTGCTGCAGGCGATCACGTTGCTCACCGATGCCTGCCGCTGCTTCCGCGTCGCCATGGTGGAAGGGATGGAGCCCAATCCTGGGCGAATCCAAGAGTTGGTGGAGCGATCACTGATGCTGGTCACGGCCTTAACGCCAGCGATTGGCTACGAAAAGGCCACCACCATTGCCAAGCATGCCCACGCCAACGGCAGCAGCCTGAGAGAAGCCGCCCTGGAGCTGGGTTTTGTGAGTGCCGACGACTTTGATCGCATTGTCGATCCCGCAGCCATGGCCATCCAACAGGGTTGACCAGCAGCCTGCTCTGGGGGTCAGGCTCTTAAGCGACTCTTTCGGTGGCGGGATTCAAGCCACCGGCTTCGGCTGCCGCGGCCTTCAGTAGATCGTCTGCCTCCGCAACGGGGAAGCGATTAATCGCCCGCAAGGCCTGCCTCGCGTGACTTCGCAGCTGTTCACTGATCGCTTCGCAATAGGGCACCTGAGCGAGCAAGTCCACAGTGCGGCGCATAATCCGCACCACATCACCTTCATCCAAAGACGTATTGGCAATCAGGTCATTCCAGGCGCAGCCGTTGGCCCAAGCCTCAACAAGCCCCATCAGCTCTGGCTCCCACCAGGCTGGTACGACCACATCAGCCCGCTCCTGAGCCCGCAACAGCTCGCGCCGGATCCCCATCAAATCGTGCAGAGCTTCCTCTGCCCGTGCCGGTGGCGGGAAGCCACTCCACAGATCCGGGCGATTGACTTCGGTGCTGATCGCCTCAAACACTGCCGCCAACTCCGCGGGAGGGAGATCATCGAGATGACCACTCATCAGCGCGAGGCCAAGCCACAGCTCGTTGTCACCCCGAAGAGCCGCCACGGTGCGTCCGATCTCTGTGGGCTGAAGGTCATCCAGGCAGCCGAAATGCTGAAGGATCTCAATCAGGGCAAGGAATGTCTCCCAGTGGCGGTTAGCCCTGTGGTGGAGTAATTGCTGACGCTCGCTGATCTCAATTTCCAGCTCCTCCATCCGGCGGCGATGCTTCTTGAGTTGGCGGCGGTCACCCCAACGATGGGCCGGATGGGTCTCGAGGTCATCCTCCAGTTCTTTGACCAAGCGAGCCTGGGACAGCACTTCTCCGGCCAGGTCGTACTGGGGGGTCGTCATGTCATGGCGCTGGGCCATGTGAGCCACCGCCAGGGCAAGACCACCACTCTCTTGATCGCCGTGACGCAACTCCCCCGCCCGATGCAGATCAGGTGAGCTGACCCCATCCACTTGCAGGCAACTGAGCTCGGCATGCAGGCTCACCACCGCCTGACAGGGAACCAGCAGCCAAACGTTGTCTTGGGTCAAGCAGAGCAACAAAGGGAATTGCCCTGGCCCATCCAGTTTGTCTGCGATCACCGCCGGAGTCACACCTCCCCGCAATTGAGGGGCTTTGAGACTCACCAAGGTGCCGACACTGGCGAACTGAAGCGCCAGGGTGAGCTCATTGGCCAGGGTTTCCTCCGCCTGCTGCTGAAGGATGCGCAACAAACGACGTTCTTCCCGGAGGCGTCCCCTCCGTTTCTCGTAATCCTCGAAGTCTTCCCAGGGCACATCCCCCGAGGAACCTTGAAGCTGACCGAGCTGCAGCCGCAACTGGGTGAGGAGCTCCTCCTCCTCCACCAAATCAAGACTGGCCAGGTAACGGCCAAAACTGCGCTCCACCAGCTCCCGCGACTTAGCCAGGTCGTGACGTGCCAACAGATTCAGCACCATCCCGTAGCTGGGGGTGAATTGACTCACCAAGGGGTCCGAAGGACTGGTTGCCAGCTGCCCTGCTTCGCGAACGCCTTCGAAACGGCTTTGCACCGTGACCACGTAGCCCTGGGAATCGAGACCTCGCCGACCTGCGCGGCCGGCCATCTGCAGAAACTCACTGGCCATCAAGGGGCGATGCCCCCGTTCCGTGCGCTTCGAGAGCGAGGCAATCACCGTGCTTCGGGCCGGCATATTGATGCCAGCAGCAAGGGTTTCCGTGGCAAAAACCACTTTCACGAGCCCCTGCTGGAATAACTCTTCAATCAGCTCTTTCCAGGCAGGCAAGACGCCCGCATGGTGTGCGGCAATGCCTCGCAGCAACGCATCCGCATGCAGCCCATCTCGCACCGCCTCTGGATTGGCAGCGGCATAGGCCTTCAAGCGGGCAGCGATTCGCGCTTGCTCCTCCTCAGTGACCAGGCATTGGACCCCGAGGTCGCGTACCGCTTTGTCGCATCCCCGGCGACTGAAGATGAAGTAGATCGCTGGGAGCATGTCGCGCTCAGCCATCTGGGCGACGACAAAGCTGATGGGAGGAGCTTCGGGCTGGGGAGGTTTCGGAGAACGTCCCTTGCGTTTGTGGCCTTTCGGCGCCCGCCAAACCTTGCAATTGGGGTGCAGTCCTGTTCCGGCCTCATTCAGAAGTGGATGAAGACCCTTGGCGCTGCAGAAACTGAATTGCAGAGGCACGGGCCGGAAATCGCTCAGCACCAAGCGGGTTGGCCCATGAACCCGCTCGATCCAATCGGTCAGCTGACCAGCATTGGCCACCGTTGCCGAGAGGGCCACCAACTGCACCGATGGTGGGCAGTGAATGATCGATTCTTCCCACACCGTGCCCCGCTGGGAGTCGTTCATGTAGTGGCACTCGTCGAGCACCACAGCCTCCACATCGGCCAGGGGATCGTTGCCTTGATCCACCTCCGCGTAGAGCATGTTCCGGAAGATCTCGGTGGTCATCACCACCACCCGGGCGTCCCGATTGACGCTCAGGTCACCGGTCATCAAGCCCACGTTGTCGGCACCGAACTGCTCGCGGAAATCACGGAGCTTTTGATTGGACAGTGCCTTGAGAGGGGTGGTGTAAAACACCTTCTGGCCATGGGCGATGGCACGGTGAATGGCGTATTCCCCGATCAAGGTCTTGCCCGATCCGGTGGGAGCACTCACCACCACCGACTGGCCCTGATTCAGGGCATCGATCGCCTCCAGCTGGAAATCGTCCAGAGGGAAAGGGAACAACTGATCGAGAACGATCTCCCCGTCGGTTGCAGACTGCTCTGGGGGATCGTGTTCTGCCATGGCCAGGATCTTAGGGAGGTCATCAAGCCCCGAGTCCATCCGGCGTGCACCAGAGTGAGGCCATGGTCAGCATCCCGTCCGCTCGAAGACGACAGTTGCGCACCTGGGTCCCAACGCCAGGAGTGGAGCAAGGGGCGGATCTGCTGTGCCTCGATGGGAGCACCAACAGCGCACCAGGGCTGCACGACCTCGCCAGCAATGACTATCTGAGCCTGGCTCGCCATCCTGTCCTGAGGGATGCTGCCACCCGTGCCATGAACGAGCAGGGGGTTGGTTCCGGTGGGTCCCGCCTGGTGAGTGGCAGCCGTCCAGTGCACAGCCAACTGGAAACCGCTCTGGCCTCATGGCTCGGTTGGGAACGAGTGATGCTCTTCCCCAGTGGGTTCCAAGCCAACCTGGCGGCGGTCTCTGCCCTTGCGAACCGCCACACCACCGTGCTGGCGGACCGACTGATCCACCACTCCCTTCTTGTCGGGGTCCAGGCCAGTGGCGCTCGGCTTCAACGCTTTGCCCACAACGACCTCAAGGATCTGCGCCAGAAACTGGGAAAGCTGCGCCTATCGCGACCCAACCAGCCGGTGCTGGTGCTGACTGAAAGCCTGTTCAGCATGGAAGGCACCAGTCCAGACCTGCAGGGGCTTGTGGATCTGTGCCAGCAGCATCAGGCACAAGTGCTGGTGGATGAGGCCCACGCCCTTGGCGTACTGGGCCCAGGCGGACGGGGACTCACCGCGTCGCTGAACAACAACGTCACCATGGTGAGTGCCACCTTCGGCAAAGCCTTCGGCAGCGGCGGGGCGTTCCTGGCCACAGATGCTGAGCAGGGTGAACAGCTGCTCCAAACCAGCGGCGCCTTTCGTTACACCACGGCCCTGGCTCCACCGTTGGCCGCTGCAGCCCTGGCGGCTCTAGAGCTCATCCAAATCCATCCACACTGGGGAGACGACTTGCTCGCCCGGGCGGAAGAGTGGCGGGATGGCATCGCTGCGGCGGGCTGGCCAAGACCAGGCGGAAGGGGGCCGATCCTTCCTCTTGTGGTGGGAGAAGACCAACTCGCATTGGATCTGCAACAGCGTCTGGAGCAGTCAGGGCTGCTCTGCATTGCCATTCGCCCCCCCACCGTGCCGGAGGGGGCAGCCCGCTTACGGCTTGTGCTGCACCGGCAACAGGGGGATGACGCCTTGCAGCTGCTGATGCAGGCGTTACGTGCTGCCAAGGAAAGACGGTGACACAGCTATGAAACAGGTGATCGCCATGCATGGCTGGGCCGGTGATCACCGGATCTGGGCCCCCTGGGCCCGTCAGTTCCAAGCCCAGAACTGGCATTGGCAAAGCGGGGAACGGGGCTATGGCCACCTCACACCCCGCTGCCCCGACTGGCTCACCAACCCGGACGATGCTCCCCACAGGCGGGTTGTGATTGGCCACTCCTTAGGCCCTCACCTGCTGGGAGAGCACCATCTCAGGCAAGCCACCGATGTGGTGTTCCTGGCCAGCTTCAGCCGCTTCGTCCCGGAAGGGCGAGCAGGGCGAGCCCTACACACTGGCCTGAAAGGCATGGGTCGAAGCATCGGAAGCGATGGCGAAGACTCGATGCTGCAAACATTTCTTGCTCGAGCCGCAGCACCTGCCGCGGCCGATGGACTGCCCGCAAGCCCTGCTCGTGATGGGCTCTCAAGTCCAGGACGCGAACAGCTCCGGGGCGACCTCACACGCCTCATCGAGTGCACATCTCTGCCCGCTGGCCTCCCACAGCACGCCAGAGTGCTGGTGGTGGAAGCCGGCAGCGACGCCATCGTGGTGCCTGAGGCTCGCCGGCAGCTGATCGACGATCTCGCCGCTCATCTGGATCAGCCTCCCGAGGTCTGGACGCTGCAAGACAGTGGTCATGCCCTGCTGGTGCCCGATCTGCTGTTGCGGGTTCAGGCCTGGCTCGATGACGTGCCCTTCTCCTCTCCATGAACAGCCCCCATTCCCTTCAGTTGGTGGTTTGCGGCACGGACACCGACGTGGGCAAAACGGTGGTCAGTGCATGGCTTGTTCAAGGGCTTGGTGCCAGCTACTGGAAGCCGGTGCAAAGCGGCTTGGAGCAAGGAGGGGACCGCGACTGGATCGTGGACCATCTGCAACTCCCCGCTGAACGCTGGATTCCAGAGGCCTATGCCTTGCAGGCTCCGGTGTCACCCCACTGGGCTGCGGAACAGGAGCAGGTGGAGATCGACCCATCGACGCTGACGCTGCCGGCAGTGGAGGGCCCCTTGGTGGTGGAAACCGCTGGAGGCCTGATGGTGCCTTTAAACCGTGGGTGGCTGCAGATCGATCAGTTGGAGCAGTGGAAACTCCCGGTGGTGTTGGTGGCCCGCAGCGGGCTCGGCACCCTCAACCACACCCTGCTCAGCCTGGAAGCCCTGCGCACACGGGGAATTGATGTGCTCGGCCTGGTGCTGAATGGCCCCAATCACGCCGACAACCCCCGCACCTTGGAGGAGATCGGAGGGGTGCCCGTGTTGGCCGAACTCCCGCCCCTGCATCCGCTGAATGCCGATTCACTGCAACAGCAATGGCACCAGCAATCCATGACCTCTAAGTTCAAGTCACTCCAAACCCGCGCCAGCTCTTCACCATGAGCCGTCGTCAAACCTGGGTCAGCCTGGCTGTGGGCGTCATTTGCGGCGGCATCTTGGTGCTGTTCACCGACGTGGAAGTGGGCGTCCTGCGCTGGCTCAACTGCGGGCCACTGGCATCCGATGCGGGGCAGCGCAGTGAGATCTGCCGCTGATCTCCAACTCATCCCATGGGGCGTGAGCGCAGCGGACACAGGCCTGTCGCCAAGGCCACCTGACGGGCCGCCATCGCCAAGGGCCATCCCTGACGGAGGTGGATGTGAAACAACTCGATCTGATGAGCCGACCAACCGCGCGCTTCAAGGC
>JAAZVJ010000107.1 GCA_018623675.1 Synechococcus sp. HW_metabat.54
ACGATCACATCCTGGTCGGACTCCATGACGGCATGCTGGCAGTGCAGAGGGTGGGTCCGTGAATGGAAGCTGAACTGGATCAGGCTCTGAAGGCCGATCCTGCGCTGCTGGAGGGGGCGTCGTTGGTTTCATGTCGGGCCTTGGGGGGAGGCTGCAGCCAGCAGGCTTGGCAACTGCGGCTCAGCGACGGGCGCTCCTTGTTCGCCAAGCAGGGAGCTGAAGCCATGCTTGCGGTGGAGGCCAGAGGTTTGGAGGCTCTCCATGCCGCGGCAGATCCTGCGGATTTGGTCGTGCCAAGGCCCTTGGCTGTTGTGCCGACCAGTCACTCCAGATCAGTGTTGCTGCTGCCCTGGCTGGACCTCGTGGGTGGTGATCAGGCAGGCCTCGGAAAAGGGCTGGCCCGCTTGCATCGGACGTCTGCTCAGCAAAGCTCTGGCCAATTCGGTTGGGCCTCTGAAGGGTTTATTGGCCTTGGCCCTCAGCCCGCTGGGTGGCGTGACCGCTGGGGTGAGGCTTTTGTGCAACTACGGCTCTGGCCTCAGCTCCAGTTAGCGCGCGCTTGGGGGTTGGAGGTATCACCGCATGCGTCTTGGCTGGTCGCTCTGGCCGAGTGGCTTGATAGCCATCAAGCGTCACCGTCATTGGTGCATGGGGATCTCTGGGGAGGCAATGCGGGGGTGCTCGCCGATGGTCGAGGCGCCTTGATCGATCCCGCGTGCTGGTGGGCTGACCGTGAGGTGGATCTGGCCATGACCCACCTGTTCGGTGGATTTGGCAGGTCGTTTTATCAGGCGTATGAGCAGGAATGGCCGTTGCCGCTTGGGGCCTCAGATCGGCGGATGATCTACAACCTCTATCACCTGCTCAATCACGCCAATTTGTTCGGCGGAGGCTACGGGCAGCAATGCCGCGAAGCCATCCGCCACTTGGAGCATCAGTTCAGCTGATTCAGCCGAGATACTCTTTGCGCAAGGTTTGAACGCGGTTCACCACTGCGGAACGTTTCTCACTGGTGGTGAGATTTTTCCAGCTCCACTGGCCAACCACCACCACACCCAGCAGTTCGAGCAAGCCAGGTACAACAGGCAGCAAATTAATGGTGTCGAGGATGCCCTTGATCAGAATCTGGGCAACGATGACTGCGGCGAAAATGCCAACAACCTTGCCCATGCGGCCGACCTGGCTCCAGTCGACTTGGTCGAGGGTTTCGTTGACTTTGCCAAGCACCTCGCTGTAGCGCTCAGTGAAATTGATGGAGTCGCCACCAGTGCTGGCATCGCTCGCAGGCGTTGTTGCGGGTTCCTGTACCGCTGTGGTGTCCTCACTCATGAGCCTGGGTAACAAGCCAAATGTGGGTTGAGCGTATCGGTCAACCAGCCCGAACGCCATGGCTGCTCGCATTCGATCCCGATGTGCTGATGATTTTGCGCAGCACCCTGCAAGCCGCAAGCCCACAAGAGGGGTGTGCACTACTCATCGGGGAACGTGTCGATCGGGGTTGGCAGCTTCAGTCGATCTGGCCTTGCATGAATGTTTGGCGGCTGGGGATTGAGGCGTTTGTGGAGGAGTCTGGAGAGGGGCCCTCTGGCCGTGGCGCTCCATCTCGGCAGACGCGGTTCGCCATTGACCCCCGCGAACAACTCCATGCCCAGCGTTGGGCAAGAGCGCGAGGGCTCGCGGTGATCGGCAGTGCCCATTCCCATCCCGACGGGGAGCCTGTGCCATCGATGACCGATCAGCGCTGGCTCAGCGCCCCTGCGCTGATGCTGATCCAAGGTGCTGACCTCAGCCTGCGTGCCTGGTGGCTTGAGCCTGATCCTGTGCCCTCCTTTGGGGTTGTGCAACACACTGAGGGCTGAAGTCTCCGTTGCCAGCCTCGTGCCCGTTGATCCTGTGCCCGCATCGGATCCCAGTGTTGTTCTGGGCCCTGAAGAGCGGGCCCGCTATGCACGTCATCTCACGTTGCCGGAGGTTGGTCTTGCCGGTCAGCTGCGCTTGAAAGCGGCTTCGGTGTTGTGCGTTGGCAGCGGTGGCCTCGGATCACCGTTACTGCTTTATCTCGCTGCAGCCGGCGTGGGCCGGATTGGCATTGTGGATGGCGATGTGGTGGATCACTCCAACCTGCAGCGCCAGGTGATCCATGGCACCGCCACCGTTGGTCGGGCCAAAACGGCATCGGCAGGTGCCCGGATCATCGACCTCAATCCCCATTGCAGGGTTGAGGAGTTTCCCTTTCAACTCAGTGCCTCCAACGCGCTGGAATTGTTCGACCAGTACGACCTGGTCTGTGATGGCACCGACAACTTCCCGAGTCGTTATCTCATCAATGACGCCTGTGTGTTGTTGAACAAACCCTGTGTTTATGGGTCGGTGCAGGGGTTTGAGGGCCAGGTCAGCGTGTTCAATCGCACCGCTTCGAGCCCTAACTACCGCGACTTGGTCCCAGAACCGCCACCGCCGGGTCTTGTGCCTTCTTGTGCCCAAGGCGGGGTGCTGGGCGTGATGCCCGGTTTGATCGGGATCCTTCAGGCCACCGAAGCGATCAAGCTGATTACCGGGATTGGTGCACCCCTTGATGGACGTCTGCTGCTGGTGGATGGATTAGCGATGCGCTTTCGCGAATTGCAGCTTCAGCCGGTTCCGGGCCGTGCACCCATCAGCGAACTGATTGACTACGAAGCGTTCTGTGGCGTTCGCGGCGCCGATGTGGAGGAAGTGGCGATGAGGAGCATCAGCGTGCAAGAGCTCAAACAGCGCCTTGATGCTGGGGAGTCGTTGGCCTTGGTGGATGTGCGCAATCCTCCGGAAGCAGAGGTGGCTGTGATTCCTGGTGCTGAATTGGTGCCGCTGGCCACGATCGAAAGTGGTGAGGCCGTGGATCAGATCCGTGCCCTCGCCGCTGGCAAGATCCTGTATGTGCACTGCAAGCTTGGTGGTCGTTCAGCTAAGGCCGTGCAGCTGCTGGCTGGCCATGGCATTGAAGCCATCAATGTGACTGGTGGGATCGATGCCTGGTCTCAGGAGATTGATTCTTCCGTGCCTCGTTACTGAGGGCGTCGCGGCTTAGTAGTCCACCCCTCGCTTCAGGTCGACGCCCTGTTCGGCGTAATGCTTGTGACACACCATCTCGGAGTGCACGCTGGCCAGGTCGAAGTAGGCGGGCGGATTTTTGCAGCGCCCGGTGATGATCACCTCGGTTTCGGCTGGCTTGCGCAGAAGGGTCTGCATGATCGGTTCCACCGGTAAAAGCTCCAGGTCAACGCTGGGGTTCAGCTCATCGAGGATCACCGTTTTGTAGAGGCCGCTGGAGATGGCTGCACGGGCGATTTCCCAAGCCCGTTCAGCTTCCACGTAATCGATCGGCTCCTGCTGGCCGCGCCAAACGATGGCGTCCCTTCCGGAGCGCAGATGGTCCACGAGGTGCGGATAGCTTTCGCGTAGGGCAGCGATCGCGGCGTCTTCGGTGTAGCCGCTTCCCCCCTTGAGCCACTGAAGGATGAGCACTCTGTGGCTTTTGTCTTGGCTGATGCCTCGGCCAATGGCTTGCAGTGCTTTGCCTAGGGCGCTGGTGGATTTGCCCTTGCCTTCGCCGGTGTAGATCTCGATGGCTCCCTGGCCATCATTCGCCTCACTGTCGGCCCCAGGCGCCGGGCGGCGGTGGGCGCGCATTTCTGAGTGCAAATCAGCCATCTGCACCACAGGGCGTGGTGCGCCGCGGCCGGTGATGATGATTTCCATCCCCTCAGGCCTTGCTTGAAGGCTGCGCACGACGTCATCGATGTCGAGCAACCCAAGATCCAGCACTGGGTTGAGCTCGTCGAGCACGACAACGGAATAAAGGGCGCTGGCAATGGCTCCCTTGGCGATGTCCCATCCCCTTTGGGCTTCTTGCCGATCAAAGCGGGTGATGTCTTCCGGCCCGAAATGCTCGCCGCGTCCAGTGCGCACCTGGTCGATGAGATGGGGGAAGCCCTGTTGAAGCGCTTCGATGGCCGCATCTTCGTCGTAGGCGCGACCTGGGCCTTTGAGAAAGCGCAGCAGCAATACGCGGGTGCGGCGTTGCTCGCAAATGCCCAATCCAATAGTGCGCAGCACAACGCCAAGGGCTGCTTGGCTCTTGCCTTTCCCTTCCCCGTCGTAAACGTGCAGCTGGCCCAAGCTGCGCTCACGGCTATCGGCTGCGGTGACGATTCCGACGGCTGGTCTGCGATTGCCTGCCATGGATCGACCGGACGTGATCGGAGCTTACCGACACCGGACTGAATCCGGCCGTTCTGGTGGGCACTGTTCCAGCCAGGGTGCGGGCGCCCTTAGCGTGCGTGGATCCAATCCGAGGGTGCGCATGCTGCGGCAGCTGGAACCGCTCGCAGAGAACGAACAACTCCAGCTGGAGCGGCTGCGCTCCGTGATCCGCGGCTTCGGAAAGGTTTGTGTGGCCTATTCCGGCGGGGTAGATAGTGCTTTGGTGGCGACCATTGCCCAGGAACAGCTCGGGCTTGATGCCATCGCCATCACCGGTGTGTCTCCTGCGTTGGCACCTCATCTGCTGGCAGAAGCGCGTCAACAGGCGGCATGGCTGGGCATTCGCCACCAAGAAGTGGAAACTGAGGAGCTGCTAGATCCGGGCTACAGCAGCAACCCCACGGATCGCTGTTATGCCTGTAAACGGGAG
>JAAZVJ010000007.1 GCA_018623675.1 Synechococcus sp. HW_metabat.54
AAGGATTAATCGAGACGCGGGAAGCGATCAGCGATTGCATCACCCGTGAACTGAGCCACCCAGCCCTCAGGGTTGTTGAAAAAGCGGATGGCGCAGAAAAGAGGTTCGCTCCCCATGTCGAACCAGTGCTTGGTCCCTGCGGGAACGGCGATCCAGTCGTCTGCTTCGCAGAGCACCTGCAGCACCTCGTCACCGATGTGCAGGCAAAACAAACCCTTGATGTCCACGAAGAAACGCACTTCGTCTTCGGCGTGAATGTGCTCGCTCAGGAACTTGGCCCGGAGGGATGCCTTGTCGGGATGCTCGGGGGTCATGCGGATGGCATCCACCGTGGGGTAGTCGCCTGAACGCTGCACCTGGCCCACTTCATTGGCGTAGGCCGTGAGAATCGCCTCCTGGTCGGCTCCTTCGGGGAGAGCTTCTCGGGCAGGCCAGCGTTCGAAACGGATTCCTCGCAGCTGAAGCTGTCGCTGGATCTCGTTGGGATCGTTGCTGTGCAAAAGGGGAGCTGCCGCGGGCCCGGTGGCAGCGTGGATCTGGAGCTGACTCATCCGGTTTTCAGCAGACCTTTCCAGTGTGGCTGTGGGCGGGTCTGCTTTAGAACAAGCCCAGTTGCATGCAGGGGTCTGAGCTCCACCAGACTGAACACCGATTCGAATCCTGATCCCAAGGGCGCTCCTCTGGTGCTGATCGGGGTCGGGCCTGGCGACCCTGAGCTGTTAACCCTCAAGGCCCACCGCCTGCTGCGGTCTGCTGACGTGGTCGCGTATCCGGTGGCCCGCGTGGAAGCAGCTGGGATGGCCGTTGCGATCGTGGAGACCTATCTCCGGCCGGAACAGCGGCGGCTGCCCCTGGTTTTTCCGATGGTGACGGATGGCGTGGCACTTCAGGACGCCTGGCGGGCCGCTGCTACCGCTCTGGCTCAGCAGGTGCAGGCTGGCCACCGGGTGGTGTTTCTCTGCGAAGGCGATGTGTCGCTCTTTGCCACCGGCAGCTACGTGCTGTTGGCACTGCAGCGTGATCATCCCGACGTTCCAGTTGAGGTGATTCCTGGCATTACCTCCGTGGCGGCTGCTGCAGCGGCTGGAAGGTGGCCTTTGGTGTTCCAAAAAGAGGAATTGCTGATTCGCCCCTGTCCGGACACGCCTGAGGCCATGGAGACCTTGTTGGATCAGGCCGCTGCCAAAGGCACGGTGTTGGCGTTGCTCAAACTCGGGGTGCGCTGGCAGTGGATGCAACCCCTCCTTGCTGCGCGCGGACTGCTCGATCAGGCATTGTTCGCTGAGCGCGTGGGTTGGTCTGATCAGCGCGTGATGGCGGCAACTGAAGTGCAGGCTGAGGAACGCCCCTATTTCTCCTTGCTGCTTGTTCGCCAGGGAACCAATGCAGTTCTGCCTTAGAGGACACCAGTGATTTTGCTTTCAGTGCCTTCACTCACCGCAGATCAGTGGTTGGGACTGGTGCATCCAGTCCTGATCATCCTGTTTGTGTACCCGGTGGTGGGCGCCACGATTCGCCTCGGGATCTTGGCTCGGGAGAGGCGCCTTGACCTCAACCCGATTGCGCCAACCGTGCCGGTGGAGCATGCCGACCACGGTCGTTGGGTGACGGGTGTCGTGGTGTTGGCGATGTTGATCGGCATGGCCCATGACATCGCCACTGCACCATTGGTTGCTGGTGATTCCCATTTCGCGCCACTGGTGATGGCCGGGGCGGGGGTGATAGCGACGTTTGCGGCCCTCTTGCGTACACGCCCTACAGCTCCGCGTCTTGCTTGGGCCTTCAGTACTTGGCTTGGCTTGTTGCTGCTGGGATCTCAGCCTGGGGTTGTTCGAGGTGCCGACTGGCCTTGGCAATCGGCTTTTTGGCAATCCCACTACTGGGGCGGAATCGCTTTGTCGGGCTTGTTGCTGCTGTCGATGGGGCTTCAGGGCGAGATCGGTCGTCGCCCCAAGATTCGCCGCCTGCATGTGGGCCTCAATCTGGTGGTGGCTCTGTTGCTGGCCACCCAAGCCATCAGTGGCACGCGCAATCTGCTCAGCTGAGGCTTCCCGCTGCGCAATCCGCTTCGGCGAGGGCTCCGATCTGATGATCCAACAGGCTGAGGGCATCGCTTGGCGTTGGGGCACGCATCAGGGCGTGGCGCAGCTGAGGTGCCCCCGTAAAGCCGGTACAGGTCCAGCTCATGTGCTTCCTTGCGATCAGAAGGCCATGGTCTCCTCGATCAGCCACTAACGCGATGAGCTGGTCGCGGGCTAGTGCGAGACGTTGCCCTGCGGTGGGAGTGGGGGGGATAGGACGCCCTGACAGGGCGGCATCGATCTGACCCACCAGCCAGGGTGATCCCATCGTCCCTCGGCCCACCATCACGCCATCCGCTCCCGTGATGGCGATGCAGCGTTGGGCATCGTCGGGGCTGTTGACGTCGCCATTCGCGATCACAGGGATTTTCAGTGCCTGTTTCACTGCGGCAATGGCCTGCCAATCGGCGCTGCCGCTGAACTTCTGTTCTCGGGTGCGGCCATGCAGGGTGAGCAGGCGAGCGCCCGCTTGCTCGAGTTGCCGGCACCACAGCACTGCGGCCGCGGCGCTCCCATCGCTCCCGCACCAGCCAAGCCGTGTTTTCACGGTCACGGGAATGCTGACGGCCGCGGCGACAGCGTCCACGATCTGGGCAGCGAGCTCTGGATCGCGGATCAGGCCACTGCCGCCGCCTTTTTTGGCGATCTTGTTCACCGGGCAGCCCATGTTGATGTCAATCAAAAAGGCGCCTGCGGCTTCGGCGCGACGGGCGGCTTCCGCCATCGCTTGGGGCCTGTGGTCAAACAGTTGCACGCCGATCGGGCCGGCTTCCTGCGCCAGTTCCTCCACTTTGCGGCGACCGTGCCCCAGTTCAAGACTGGTGGCATTCACCATTTCGGTGAACAGCAGGGCATCGGGGGCCCAGCGACGCACCAGCTTCCGGAAAATGCGATCGCTGACGCCCGCCAGGGGTGACTGCAATACGCGGCAACGCAGCTGGCGCTGTTCGGCCCGTCCCTCAAGGGCGAGAGGGGTGGCGAACCGCTCAATCGCTGCTTGCGTCATGGCTGCCTCCCGTCGCGAGCATTCTTGCGCTCAACTTGCCCCCCACCCCTTGGCGTGAAACGCTGAGCAGATGTTTGGTGGTGGTGCCGGTGCCTCTCTGGCCCCTCAGTCGTGCTCTTTTGCAGATGATCCTTGAGGATCGAACCAGCGACCGTTTTGTGGCCGAAAGGGTGTGGGAGCGCCTGGGTTATCAGCTGCCCGCCGATCAGAACCCTGCTGCGCCCTGGTTGGCCGGCCCGCAGACCCCTGAGAGTTGGCAAGAGGCATTCCCGCAGGCGCCTGAGCTGATCGCCACCCGGCCGGCATCCGTGGCGCTCACGCGATCGGTGCCGAAGCCGTTGAAGCAATTGCTCAAGCAGCAGCTGGGGTTTACGGGTTACAAAATCGGCGAGCTCTATCCCCGCCGGACCCGCCGTGCCACGGCGGTGAACTGGCTTCTGGCCTGGCTGGCTGAACGAGAGGAGCCCCTCCCGGAGGAGGGGCCATTGCCGGATCCCTTAACCCCACCTCTCGATCCGGTCTGCGGCCATCCCGGTGATCTTCCGGTGAGCTGAGGTTCTGTTTGGCGGTGCCGCGAGACAGAGCCATTGCTGCAGCGTCAGATCTGAATTTCCACCTTGGTGCCCTTGGGGGTGTTTTCAAACAGCCAGCGCGCTTGCTGGGTGGGCATGCGAACGCAGCCATGGCTGCGGGGCACACCGAAGGCTTGGCCGGCATCCTCCTGCCAAGGGGCGCCGTGTAGGCAGATCATTTCGTTGGCGGTGATGCACATGGCATAGGGAACGCCGGGGGCGACATAGCCCCGTCCGCGCATGGTGACGGAGCGGTACTTGGTGCGCACAGATCCCACGCCGATGGGCGTAGGAGTGCTCGCTTTTCCAGTGCTCACGGGGATGACCCGGACCACTTCTTCGTTTTCGTTGTAGGCCGTCAGTTTTTGATCCGAGAGGTCCACCACAACGGAGGCGATCAGATCGATCATGGAAATGACCCGCCTAAGGGGCGGAGGCAACTGCCCGATCCATAGCTGTCTCAATTGCGTCTTGCGTGTCTCAATTGGAAAGGTTTTGTCTTTCGCGCCTCTGTAGGGTCAAGAGATCCCTTTTTCGTGGTATCCCGTGGCGCGTCCGGTCGTTGCCATCATCGGTCGCCCCAACGTTGGCAAGTCAACGCTGGTGAATCGTCTCTGCCGCAGCAGGGAGGCGATCGTCCATGACGAGCCAGGTGTAACCCGTGACCGCACCTACCAGGACGGCTACTGGGGGGATCGTGAATTCAAGGTGGTCGACACCGGTGGCCTGGTGTTCGACGACGACAGTGAGTTTCTGCCCGAGATTCGTGAGCAGGCCAATTTGGCCATGGCCGAGGCTTGTGTGGCGCTGGTGATCGTGGATGGTCAGCAGGGGGTGACCGCTGCTGATGAAGCGATTGCGGAATGGTTGCGCACCCAGAACCGACCCACCCTCTTGGCGGTGAACAAGTGCGAATCACCCGATCAAGGCCTTGCCATGGCCGCCGAGTTCTGGGGGCTCGGCTTAGGGGAGCCCCATCCGATTTCGGCCATTCATGGTGCCGGCACCGGTGACCTGCTTGATCAAGTGATCAGCTTCCTTCCCCCGAAAGAAGAGGAAGGGGAAGACGATGAGCCCATCCAAATGGCAATCGTGGGGCGCCCCAACGTGGGCAAATCCAGCCTTTTGAACGCCATCTGTGGGGAGCAACGGGCGATCGTGAGCCCGATTCGTGGCACCACCCGCGACACGATTGATACGAACATTGAGCGCCAGGGGATGCCTTGGAAGCTCGTGGATACCGCCGGCATCCGTCGCCGCCGAAGCGTGAACTACGGCCCGGAATTTTTCGGGATTAACCGCAGTTTCAAGGCGATTGAGCGCAGCGACGTTTGTGTTCTGGTGATTGATGCCCTCGATGGGGTTACGGAACAGGATCAGCGATTGGCGGGACGCATCGAAGACGAGGGTCGCGCTTGTGTTGTGGTGGTGAACAAGTGGGACGCGGTTGAAAAAGACAGCCACACCATGCCTGCCATGGAGAAGGAGCTGCGGGCGAAGCTCTATTTCCTGGATTGGGCTCCGATGCTGTTCACCTCGGCCCTCACCGGCCAGCGGGTTGACAGCATCTTTGCTCTTGCGGCGTTGGCGGTGGAGCAGCACCGTCGTCGCGTCAGCACGTCGGTGGTGAACGAGGTGCTGAAGGAGGCGCTCAGCTGGCGCAGTCCCCCCACCACCCGCGGGGGGCGTCAGGGTCGCCTCTATTACGGCACCCAGGTGGCGAGCCGGCCACCCAGCTTCACCTTGTTTGTGAATGAGCCCAAGCTGTTCGGAGATACGTATCGCCGCTACGTGGAGCGTCAGATCCGAGAAGGCCTGGGCTTTGAGGGAACGCCCTTGAAGTTGTTCTGGCGTGGAAAGCAACAGCGTGATGCTGAGCGGGATCTCGCTCGCCAGCAAAGTCGCTCCAGCTGAGCGATGGACTGGTTGCGTCAGATCCCCATCGGCCAGTTTGTCGATGGAAGGGCCGGCTGGCTGCGCGGGTTGGATCCTCGCTTGAAGCTTGGGTGGGTGTTGATGTTCCTGCTCACTCCGGTGTTGGCTGGTCCTGTCTGGCGTGTCTCGCTGCTTGGGCTGCTGCTGCTGCTCACCTTCTGCAGCGGTCTGCCTGTAAGGGTTTGGTGGCGTTCGCTTGCCTTTCTGGCCTTGTTGGCAATTGGCGCTGGGGTTTTGGCCACGCTGCTGCCCACTGGCACAGCACCAGCACTGTTGTCAGTACGCCCTCCCACGGAGCTAGGAAGCACCGTGCCCGCCACCCCCTCCTGGGAGCTTCTATATCTCGGGCCGTTCAAGCTCGGAGGCTTCAGCTTGGGCCCGTTGGTGGTCACCCAGCGTTCGGCGCAGCTTGGCCTCAATACCAGCACCTTGATTCTCACGGTGGTGCACAGCGTCAATCTGATGCTGCTCACAACCCCTAGTGAAGATCTGGTGTGGGCTTTGGCTTGGTGTCTGTCTCCCCTCGGTGCCCTCGGCTTGCCGGTGGATCGTCTCAGCTTTCAATTGCTGTTGGCATTGCGTTTTCTTCCTCTTGTGCAGGAGGAATTGCAAAACCTGGTGCGCTCTCTCGCCAGCCGTGCCGTCAACCTCAAGCGCTTAGGCCTCAAGGCGTCCTTTGGATTGGTGTTGGCCGTTGGTGAGCGATTGCTGGCCAACATTCTTTTGCGCGCTGAGCAAGGTGCAGAGGCGCTGATGGCCCGGGGGAGTGAATGGTTGCCAACTGAACACTTTCGCCCCAGTTCCCTTGATGCAACTGGCTTTAAGCCCTTGAACTTGTTTGGATGCGCGTTGTTGCTGCTGATGTTTGGCCTGCGCGGGAGGTACGGTTCAGTTTGAAACGTTCTCCATGAGCGGCCTGTGGCAGCCGAGCGATACCTCAATCACCCCACTTTCGGCATGTTGTATCGCGTCGCACCCGCCGGAGAAGGCAGGGATGTGTACGCCACTCTCTATGCCCAGCGCATGTTTTTTCTGGTGACCTTGCAGCCTCGAGGTGCCCAGTTTGAGGTGATCCCTTTCCAGGATGCGCGCCATCACGCAGAAGTGAATTTGGCCCGCAGCCGCCGCGATGGTCAGGAAGAGCATCAGCGCTGGAAGGAGCTGTTTGATCAGACCTTCATCTGAGCTGGGGAGCGGGAGTGCCATGGCGAATGAGCTTCAGGCCAGGGCCGAACGTTGGCAATCGCTGCGTGAGCAGATCCCAGAGGGCGTGAAGCTTTTGGCGGTCAGTAAGGGGCATCCCGCCGAACCCATTCGTCAATTGGCCGAGCTGGGGCAAATTGATTTCGGCGAAAGCCGGGTGCAGGAAGCGTTGCCGAAACAGCAACAGCTCGCTGATCTCGCCCAGATCCGTTGGCATTTCATCGGGCGCCTGCAAGCCAACAAGGTGCGCGCTGTGGTGCGGGCCTTTGCGGTGATCCATTCGCTTGATTCCTTGGCGTTGGCCCAGCGGGTGAGTCGGATCGCCGGTGAAGAAGGCGTGGCTGTGGAGGGTTTTCTGCAGGTGAAATTGCGCCCTGATCCTTCCAAAGGCGGTTGGAGTGAGGCCGAACTGCTGGAGGGGTGGGACGCGCTGCAAGCTCTCCCCCACCTTCAGCTCACGGGTTTGATGACGATGGCCCCCCTGGGGCTTTTGTCTCAGGAGCGTCGTGATTTGTTTGCCGAATGCCGGGGCTTGGCTGATCGACTGGGTCTGCCGCAGTGCTCCATGGGCATGAGCGGAGATTGGCAGGATGCGGCGGAGGCTGGTGCCACCTGGGTGCGGGTGGGGTCAGCGTTGTTTGGTGCTCGACCGATGCCAGCGCCATCGGTAACAAACTGAGGGGCAAGATTGAAACAAATGAAATACGCCAAAGCGCTTGCTCGGCCCTGATTAGAGCGCTATCCAGGGTCAAGGTTTTTGCAGTCTCACGGTGTCGCTGATTTCCCGCCTTCGTGCTGTTGTTGCCGGCGATGAGTATCTCGACGGCGACTATGACGATCTCGATTACGACACCGGAGAAGAGATCGAGGCTGATCACGGTGCCAGCCATGCCCTTGGCGGCGCGCTTGCTCCCCTCGATTCCGGTAACCCCTTCGCGGATGCGGAGCCTTTCTCCAGCTCCAATTCCAATGTGATCGGCATGCCGGGAATTAGCAGCAATGCTGCTGAGGTCACCCTGATGGAGCCCCGCAGCTTTGATGAGATGCCCCGGGCGATTCAGGCCCTGCGCGAGCGCAAGACCGTGATCCTCAACCTCACGATGATGGAGCCGGATCAGGCTCAACGTGCTGTTGATTTTGTGGCTGGTGGCACCTTCGCCATCGACGGCCATCAAGAGCGGGTTGGCGAGAGCATCTTCCTGTTCGCTCCCAGCTGCGTCACGGTGACCAACGCCAGTCAGGATGAGGCTTCTGCTCCCACCGTGGTCACCAAAGATGTGGAGCAAGCCTCCGCGGAAGCCAGCGTGGCCCCGGCCCCGGCTTGGGGAGAGACCGCTGCTGCGGCACTCTGAAGCTAGTGATCGGCTGACCTCCTGTGACGCTTTCCCTCGGCGTAATTGGCCTGGGCCGTATGGCTCAGGCTTTGTTATTGCCCCTTCTCGAGCAAGGTGACCCCGCTGCCACTGATGTCGTTGCAGTGGTGGGCCAGCAGACCAGTGCCGATCGCTTGGCGCAGACCATGCCCACTGGCCTCACCATCGTTCCTTCCTCGGATGCGCGGGCTGCTGCAGCGTGGAAAGCCCCAGTGCAGTTGCTGGCGATTAAGCCCTATCAGCTGGATCAGGTGGCATCGATGGCACCTCCGGTTCAGGGCCATGAGCCTTCCTTGCTGATTTCAGTGCTGGCTGGGGTCACCTTGGAGCGACTTCAACGCGCTTTCCCAGGACGAGTGTGTGTGCGTGCAGTCCCGAACACACCGTCTCTCGTGCGGGCCGGACTCACCGGCTTGGCCTGGGGTGAAGGGGTCAATGCGCGCCATCAGCAACAGGTGCATGCCTTCTTCTCTCCCGTGAGTGAGGTGTTGGAATTGCCCGAAGAGCGCTTGGATGCGTTCCTCGCACTCACCTCATCAGGGCCCGCCTACGTGGCGATGATGGCCGAAGCGATGGCCGATGGTGCCGTCGCCGTGGGCATGCCCCGTGACCAAGCCCTGCACCTTGCCAATCGCACCTTGGCAGGCACCGCGGCCCTTTTGCACGAGCAGCAGTTGCATCCAGCTCAGCTCAAAGACATGGTGGCTTCGCCTGGGGGCACCACCATGGCGGCGATCCGCAGGCTCGAACAGTCAGGCCTGCGTTCAGCCCTGATCGAAGCTGTGGTTGCGGCGGCTGAGCACGGACGCAAATTGCGTTGATCAGGCCGCGAGCGGAGCTGCCAGAAGGGTTTTGTAGAGCTGTTCGAGGGCGTCGATGTTGCGGCTGAGGGTGTAGCGCTCCAGCACGCGATCGCGGGCACGACGCCCGAGCTCTGCGGTCAGCACCGGTTGGTCTCGCAGGACGGGCAACAACGTGCGTAGCTGGGTGGTGACGCCTTGGGTGCTGAGCACGATGCCTGCCCCATCGGCCAGCACCTCTCCATCAGCCCCGGCATCGGTGGCGAGGCAGGCGCAGCCACTGGCCATCGCTTCCAGTAGGGCAATGGAGAGACCCTCCACCAGGCTGGGAAGAACGAACACTTCTGCTTCCTGAAGCAGGGCCACGCGGGTGTTGAGGTCAGCTTCGTAGCCCCACCAGAGCACGTTGTCGCTGGTATGGGCGTTTTCCAGCGCAGCCCGCAGCGGACCATCGCCAACGATCACCAGCTTGCAGCCCTCGGGATTGACGAGTTTCCAGCCCTTCAGCAAAGCCTCCACGTTCTTTTCCGTCGAGACCCGCCCCATGTAGAGAAAGATGCGGCAAGGACCGACCCGTTCTCGAATTCGTTGTCTGCAGATGTGGTTGTCGGGAGTGACGGAGCTGGAGGCGGGGCTGGCAGGCGCCCAGCGCAGGGGGTCAACCCCGTTGGGGATAACCGCTAAGCGTTCTTCGCTCACACCAAGCCTCGAGAGCACTTCGGCCTGCAGTTCTGAGAACACGATCACGCGGTCGTAACGCGCCAGAGCTGGGGCGTAGAGCTGATAGGTGAGCTGCTGTGTTCCGGCGCTGAGGTTGCGCAGTCCGGCGTCAAAGGCCGGGTGGAACGTGGCCACCAGAGGCACGTCGAGCTGCTGGCAGAGATCCGGTAGGCGGAAATCCAGAGGGGAAAGGGTGAGACTGGCGTGCACCAAATCGGGTTGCAGCCGCTCGAGTGATTCCCTCAGCTCCCTTTGGGCGCGAGGCGAGGGAATTGTGTACACCTGGGATTTGACCAGGTAAGGCAGGCTCACGTCGGGATCATTGGCCACCAATGAGGTGGTGCTGTTCGGCGATCCCGGATTGTCGAAGTGAATGAAGCTGGTCTGATGTCCCCGTTGGCGCAGAGCCTCCGTGGTGCTCAGCCCATAGGTGACATTGCCGCAGAACGGTGATTTTTTTCCCAGCCAGGCGATGTGGGCCACCCGCTCTGTCGATCCCGCTTCTGAACTAGCAAATTAGCAGCGTTGCCATGGACGCTCCAGCAGACAGGCAATCAAGGCCAGCAGTGCCAACAGCCAGAGCACAGGGCTCAGCCCCACGCTGCTCACCAGGGTGCCAGCCAGTACGAGGGGAAGGCTCAAGGCGATATTGATCAGATTGTTTTGCAGGCCGAAGACGCGCCCGCGTTGATGTTCGGGGGTTTCTTCTTGAATCGTGGTTTGGGCCGGAATGGCCACCAGCGCAGCGCCAACGCCAAGGATTCCGCACAGAGCGACGGTGCTGCTCAATGACCCTTTGAAGTGGCTCAGCAGCACAAGGGAGAAGGTGATGGTGCCAAGGCCAGCGGCTGTGAGGCGCCGGCGATCGAAGTGATGCCCGAGTTGGGCAATCAACACAGCGCCAATGGCCATCCCCAGACCGCTCATGGCGAGGAGGGTGCCAAAGCCCGACGGGCCGAGGGTTTGGATCAGGCCTGCCAGCTGTAGGGCCAACACATACAGAGCTGCCAGCAGGCTGTAGAGGAGAACCAGGTGCACCATGGCGTTACGCACCGTGGGGATGCGTTTGAGCACCTGGAGGCCTTCGCCGATTTCGTGCCAAACCGAACGCCCGTCGTGATGGATGGCTTGTTCTCGGTGTCGGATCGCGAGAAGGCTGAGCGCTGCCATGCCGTAGCAAAAGGGCAGCAACACAAATTCACCACCCCGCACGCCGATCATCAAAAAGAGGTGATTCAGCCCGCGCAGGATCGGTTCACCGAGGGCGAAGCCCACGATCGTGGCTCCCATGCTGGTGGTCTGATACAGGGAATTTGCGGCCAGCAGGTGCTCACCCGGCACCAGCAAGGTGATGGCTGATTGCTCAGCGGGTGCAAAGAACTGGGTGAGGATCGATTCCACGAAGGTCATTGCCACGAGGCCCCAGTAGCCCCATGGAAGGCCGAGGATTTGAGGCCCCGGGATCAAAAACAGCGGTGTGAACAGCACCATCAAGGCCCGCAGGCCGTTGGAGGCCACCATCACCCGCCGCTTGGGCCAGCGATCAACCCAAACGCCGGCAACGCTGCCGAGCACCATCGCCGGCAGGGTGTTGGCCACAAAAATGCCCGTGGCCAGCAGGGTGATCACCTGGGTGCGGGTGCTGATATCGAGGCCGTAATCCGAAGCCACACCCGCCAGAACCCCGCTTTGCTGGGAGGTGAGCATCAGGTGCTGATCGATCAAGAACACCATCAGCACGATGTAGAACTTGTCGGCCAGCTGGGAAAAAATCTGGCCAACCCAGAGCTTGCGGAAGTCGTTGAGCCGCAGCACCGCCTGCAGTCCGCGGCCGCCTTCGGGGTTATTGCCGGTGGGCAGGGCCGGTTCCGGGCTGTTGATGGAAGGTCCGCTCAAGATCTCTGGGAAGACCGGCTCATGATCGCTTAGCAGCGTCTGTGGCGGGGATAACAAACGCTTCTCGCAGCATCCCAAGCGACCGCACCGGTCTCGGCAAATGGCTGCGAATCCAGCACTCCACCACCGCCATCAGGCGCAGCCACACAGGGGTCGGCCCCATCAGTTCTCCGTCCTTACGCCTTGGCAATTCGGCTCTGGGCAAGCGCTGCAGCAGGGCCAGTTCTGAGGGATTCAGTTGCACTGCTGCACCGGGCTGGCTGCCGATGGCCAAGCCTTCATCGGCCAGCAGGCTGCAACGCCAGTCCCACTGGCCAATCGGAGGAATCAGAGGTTCTCCAGTGCGGCAGCAGCTTTGCAACGGCAGCCCGTACCCCCCGAGGGCCAGCAGATGCACGCAGGCCTGCACTGTGCTGGCGAGGGCAAGGCTTGGATCAGCCTCACTGCGGCTGATGGCCTCCAGGCGCTCCAAGTGGATGACCACCGCCTCCAGAAGACCACCGATGGGATCGTCGTCTTCCACTAAAGCCATGCACAGTTCAGCGAGGGCCTGGGCACCAGCCAGGGTCTCGAGCCGTTGACCAACCGCGCCAAAGTTGTGCTGCACTCGTAGCTGCCGCACCCGTGGCAGGCCGCGGCGTCCCACCACCTGCAGCTCCAGCTGGGTGAGGGGCACCGCCCCCGCAAGACTGCTCTTGGGTTTGCGGGCGCCAGGCACGGCCAGGCGGATGACGCCGACTTGATCGCTCAGGAGGGTGAGCAGTCGGTCGTGTTCTCCCAGTGGCCCCACCTTTAAAGCCAACCCTTCGATCCGGCGATCAGCCATCGCCACCGCTGCTGGCCAGGGGCGTGCGCATGGCTTGAAGAAGCTGGGGGCCGCTGCTGGTGCCCAGGATTGTGGCTCCAGCTTCGATCAGTGCGCTGCACTGCTCAAGGCTGTGGATGCCGCCTGCTGCCTTGATCCCGCAGCGCCCACGGGTGAGGCTGCGCAGGTGTTGGATCTGCTCGGCTGTGGCCGGTCCGCCGAATCCATTGCCGTTCTGCACGGCGCTGGCGCCCGCATCGATGGCGGCTTCCACCGCCAGGGTGAGGCGCTCGTCGTCCAATCGGGCCATGTCGAGAATCACGGTGACGGGCAGGCCAATGCCACAGACCTGGGCAAGTTCTTCCGCAAATGCATTGGCCTGACCATCGGCAAGAGCCGCCATGGCAGGCACCACATCCAGGGCCTCCGCTCCGTGCTCGGCCGCCCATTCCGCCTGCGCAAGTTTGTGCAGGCTCGGGATGGCGCCAAATGGAAAGGCGATCACGGCGATCAGACGGGTGGTTCCTGGTGCCCCCAGGCGCTCCCGCGCTTCGGGGAGTCTGCTCAGGGTGGTGCACAGCCCACCAAAACCGAAGTGGCGAGCGGCATCGCAGCCTTCCTGCAACTGGTCGAGGCTGAGCAGGGGATCCAGCAGGGCCTGCTCAATCAGAGGGCCCAGGTCCGGCAGCTCTAGCCGCCGGGGCGTGTGGGTCATGGCGCAGGAAAGGAATGATTCAGTCTCGCGCCTGAATCACGCCATAACCACCGTGGTTGCGCCGGTAAATCACCTGCAGCTCGTTGGTGCCGGCATCGCGGAAGAGATAAAAGTCGTGGTCGATCAGGTCGAGTTGGTGACGGGCCTCTTCCACTGACATGGCCGGCATGGGGAAGTACTTGCGCCGTACCCCAGGGTCGGGCAGATGGGCTTCTTTGCCTTCCAGCAGGGAACCATCCACGGCGGCTTCGTCCAGCACCGCTTCGGTGGTGGGGGTTTCGCTGGCGCGGTGGCCATGGCTGTGGTGGTGATCGCTATGCCGCTCCTTGTATCGCCTCAGCTGGCGGCTGAGTTTGTTGGCCACTAAATCAATGCTGGCGTAGAGGTTCTCGCTGCGTTCCTGGGCCCGGATCACGGTGCCATTGGCAAACACCGTCACTTCGGCTGTTTGCTGCGGCACCCGGGGATTGCGGGCGACTGAGAGATGCACATCGGCCTCAACCACCATGTCGCTGTAGTGCTGCACCGCCCGCTCGAGCTTCGATTCGGTGTATTCGCGCAAAGCCGCTGTGATGTCCAGGTTGCGACCATGGATCAGAAGCTTCATGGCATCCCTCCGGTGCCGGTTGATATCCGCAAGCTAGAGACGCCAAACCAGGCCGAACAACCGCCTGCGGCATTTCTTTTTGAGCCGCCGCAGTTGGTGGATTTCAGCCGCGCATGGGCGTGGCAGCAGGCCTGGCAACAGGGGATGTTGGAGCTGGGTTCACGGCCCCGTACCGATCAGGAGATTGCCCAGTGTTCGGAGGCGGTTTGGCTGCTCCAGCACCCCCGTTGCTACACCCTCGGTCGTGGTGCTTCCGAGCAACATCTGTTATTCGATCCAGAGGATCCACCGGCGCCGCTGCACCGCATCGATCGCGGTGGGGAGGTCACCCACCACATGCCTGGTCAGTTGGTGGTGTACCCCGTTTTGGACCTGCGCCGGCGTCACTGCGATCTGCACTGGTACCTGCGCCAGCTCGAGCAGGTGGTGATCGACGTGTTGGCAGAACTTGGGTTGAACGGAGAGCGCGTTGAGGGGATGACAGGGGTCTGGGTCGAGGGCCGCAAGTTGGCGGCCATTGGCGTGGGCTGTCGCCGCTGGATCACTCAGCACGGATTGGCCCTCAATGTGGATGGGGAGCTGAGCGGCTTTGATGCGGTGGTGCCCTGTGGTCTCACGGGCAAACCGGTGGGCAGCCTGCGCCAGTGGATCACCGGGATCTCGATGGCGGAAGTGCAGCCCTTGATGCGCGCGGCCCTCGCCCGGCGCTTTGGCCTGAGCTGGCGCACTCCAGGGCCCCTGCAGCAGGCCTTCACGATTGCCGATGGGCAGCAGGGGTGATAGGCCTGGGCGGTCTGCTTCGATCGTTGTGCCCACTGCCGCCCACGCCAGCTGGCGCCCTATCCCCCGCGAACAGGCGGCTCTGGCGGCTCGCAGTTACGTGGATTCACTCGGGCGCGTCGACCAGATGTGGCCTTGGTTGGCGGCCCATCACGCCGATGTGATGGCGGTGGATGCACCCCATGCCGCCCACCCGGAGCGGTTCACCTATGCCGAACTGGAAGCACGGATCAGTGCTGTGGCTGCTGCACTGCGGGCTCAGGGTGTCGGCCCTGGGGATGTGGTGGGTCTCTTCGCTGAAAACAGCCCCCGTTGGCTGGTGATGGATCAAGGCCTGATGCGGGCCGGGGCGAC